>JBDHZJ010000339.1:0-3477 GCA_039811825.1 Propionicimonas sp. | reverse complement strand
ATGCCGACCAGGGTCTCGCCGGCCGCGATCCGGATCTGGCTGCTGACCAGGTCGACGTTGGTGACCTCCTCGGTCACGGTGTGCTCCACCTGGATCCGGGGGTTCATCTCAATGAACACGTAGCGGCCGTCCTCGCCGAGCAGGAACTCGACGGTGCCGGCGTTCACGTAGCCGATCTGGCGGGCGAAGCGGACGGCGTCGGTGCAGATCCGGCGACGGAGTTCCGGATCGAGGTTCGGCGCCGGCGCGATCTCGACGACCTTCTGGTGGCGCCGCTGCACCGAGCAGTCGCGCTCGAACAGGTGGACGACCTCTCCGGTGGCGTCGGCGAGCACCTGCACCTCGATGTGCCGGGGACGGATCACCGCCTGCTCCAGGTACATCCGGGAGTCGCCGAACGCCGAGGCGGCCTCGCGCATGGCCTCGGCCAGCGCCGCGGGCAGCTTCTCGGGCTCGTCGACCCGGCGCATGCCGCGTCCACCGCCGCCGGAGACCGCCTTCACGAACAGCGGGAAGCCGACCGCCTCGGCCGCCGTGATGAGCTCGTCGGTATCCGAACTCGGCTCCGAGCCGCTCAGCGTGGGCAGGCCGGCCGCCCGCGCCGCCTCGATCGCGCGCGCCTTGTCGCCGGTCAGTTCCAGCACGGTGTGCGGCGGGCCGATGAAGGTGATCCCGGCCTCCTCGCAGGCCTGGGCGAGGTCGGGGTTCTCCGAGAGGAAGCCGTAGCCCGGGTAGATGGCGTCGGCGTCGGCGTGCTTGGCGGCCTCGATGATGCCGGCCACGTCGAGGTAGGCGCGGACGGGGTGCCCGTGCTCGCCGATCTCGTAGGACTCGTCCGCCTTCAGCCGGTACTCGGCGTGCCGGTCCTCGTAGGGGAACACGGCGACGGTGCCCACCCCGAGCTCGGTGGCGGCACGGAACGCTCGCACGGCGATCTCGCCCCGGTTCGCGACCAGGATCTTGCGGAACATCGGCCCTCCTTGGCGGTTCGCGTCCGAACGACTCTATTCCGTGGGAGTGCCCGACGGGGACCCCCGGTCCGCCGTCACGGGGACGGTTCCGTTCCGGTTCGCGGGGACGGTTCCTTTCCGGTTCGCAAGAACCGTCCCCCTTCCGGTTCACGGGGACGGTTCCGTCCGGTTCGCGGGGACGGTTCCTTTCCGGTTCGCAAGGTCCGTCCCCTTTCCGGTTCGCGGGGACGGTTCCTTTCCGGTTCACGAGAACCGTCCCCCTTCCGGTTCACAAGAACCGTCCCCTTCCGGTTCGCGGGGACGGTTCCGTTCCGGTTCGCAGGAACCGTCCCCGGCGGTTATCCGGCCCAGGCGGCGCGGACCTCGTCGGCGCGGACGCGCGCGAGCGCCCGACCGGCCTCCACGCAGGCGGGGACGCGGCGGGCGGCGAGCACGTCCATCCCGATCGCGCGGCGCCCCGCCGCGTCCGGGATGAGCAGCACCACCGAGGCGCCGGACGCCCGCAGCCGCGCGGCCTGCACGGACGGACGCCGGTGCGCCCGCAACGCGTCGGTCAGCGGGGCCAGCGCCAGCACCGCACCGGCGGAGCCGGCCACATCGAGGTTCGCGGGCGAGCGCAGGCCACCGTCGAAGCACAGCCGTCCCCCGATCGGCACGGCCGGGAGCACGCCCGGCATCGCGCAGCTCGCGGCCACCGCCGCGGCCAGGTCGGCGGCACGCCCGGCGCGCAACACCACCGGGCGACCGGTTCCGGCCTCGGTCACCACGACCGCCAGCGACGCCGGCCACGCGCGTCCGGCGAGGTCCCCGGCGACCGCCTCGACCCAGGCCTCGGACGCGGCGGGCGTCCACTCCCGCGCCGCCCGGCGGCCCAGCCGGACGAGCGCCCGGCGTCGGTCGGGATCGAGCTGGGCGGCCAGCAGCCGGGCGACGATTCCAGGACGGACTGTGCCGAAGGAGGAGCCCCGGCGTCCCACGGGCGGACCTGAGCGGAAATCGGCAGGACCAGAGGGCCCGAGCGCGTCCACCAGCTTCGCGATCGGCTCCCCAACCGCGAGCCGGGCAGCCAGCACGGCACCTGCCGATGTGCCCACGACCAGGTCCGCGTCCAGCGGCACCCCGGCGTCCGCGAGCCCGGCCAGCACTCCGGCCTGCCAGGCCAGTCCGGTCAGGCCTCCGCTGCCCAGCACCAGCGCCCGGCGGGGTCGGTTCACCCCCCGATTCTCCTCCAAGCCTCGCTGCCAGGCGTCCGGTGGAAGGAACCGTCCCCGCGAACCGGAAGAGAACCGTCCCCACGAACCGGAAGAGAACCGTCCCCACGAACCGGAAAGGAACCGTCCCCACGAACCGAAACGGAACCGTCCCCGCGAACCGGAAAGGAACCGTCCCCGCGGAACACCGGCGCTCGGACGATTCTTCTGGCACTCTCAATTGGACAGGTCGCTCACAGCGGCAGACTGGCCGGAAGGCGAACAGGAGCGAGGAAGTCTCAATGGTGCGTCACCTCGTCATCTGCGCCGCTGCGGCATGCCTGCTCACCGCCTGCTCCCCCGGCCCGAAGTGGACGCCGGGACCGATCGTCACCGTGGCCCCCACACCCGCCTCGGGCAGCCCGGACGCCAGCGCCAGCCCGTCGGAGACCCCCACCCCGTCCCCGGCCACGACCCTCGGCGTGCCCACCGCCGCCAAGGCGATCAACGCGAACGGCTACGACAGCGCCCACTTCGCCAGCCCCTCCGGACGGATCTGGTGCGCGCTCTACGCCGACAACGCCCTGTGCCACTTCCCGAACGGCATGGACTACAGCGCGGTGCCGAGTTCCGAGGAGACCTGCCCCGGCGAGGAACTCGACGTCACCGGGGTGTCGGTGGACGCCACGAACGGCACCGAGTACTTCTGCAGCGGCGGCCCCGAAGCCCTGCCGCGCACCAACAGCGAGTACGTCGACTGGTGGAAGGACGCCGGCAACCTGCCCTCGGTCAAGTACGACGGCCAGAAGTACGCCGTGCTCCCCTACGGCAAGAAGCTGAAGAAGGGCGACTACGTCTGCCTCAGTGAGAGGGCCGGGGTGACCTGCGGCAACACCGCGACCGGCAAGGGCTTCCGGGTGGCCCTGGCCGGAGTGACCTTCATCGGGTGAGCCCGGGCCGGCGCGCGGGGGTCCGTGCCGGCCGGGGTTCGCCCATCACCCGTCCATCGGCGGAATGCCGCCCCGTCGTCGGTATCGTGTCGCCATGTCTGCCCCGGCGTCCGAGCTGCCCAGCCCGCTGCTCGACGCCTACCGGGACCATCCGGCCCGCGCGGCCGTCGACGAGTTGATCGAGGACGGCGCCCCGCGTCCGCACGCCACCGACCTCGCCGCGACGGTCGACGGCACGGGGCTCGGCGGGCTGCTCGCTGCCCGCGCGGAGGCCGCCGGGCTCGTCGCCGACGAGGGCATCACCTACGGCGCCGCCTCCTCGGGTATCCGGACGCCGTGGCTGGTCGACCCGCTGCCGCTGCCGCT
>JBDHZJ010000338.1:0-3505 GCA_039811825.1 Propionicimonas sp. | reverse complement strand
CCTGCCGCCGGTGCTGGCCGCCGCGCTCGGGGGCGGCGGCAGCGCGATGGACGCCGGGGTGCGCGCACGGGTCGAGGGCGCCGTCGGGGCGGGGCTCGGGCCCGTCCGGGTGCACACGGGACCGGAGGCGGAGCAGGCTGCCCGGGCCGTCGGCGCCCGCGCGTTCACGCTGGGCCGCGACGTGGTGCTCGGCGCGGGCGAGAGCCCGACGGACGCGTCCCTGCTGGCGCACGAGGCGACCCACGTCGTGCAGCAGACCGGCGGGGTGGGCCTGCTCGCCCTGATGCGCGAGGAGGACGAGGACGACGACAGCTGGATCCCCGACTCGGTGATGGAGGAGATCCGCGACGTCGTCCGGGAGATCCCGGGCTACGCGCTGGCGTGCGCCGCCGTGGGCAGGGACCTGCTCTCCGGCGGCCCCATCCGCGAGGGCGTGGGGGAGACCGTCGAGACCCTGCTGGTCGCCGGGCCGTTCGGGGCCGGCGTCGGGGCGATCCTGCAGACGATGGAGATCCTCGACTCCGCCGTCGAGACCATCGGCGGCGCGCTCGCCGACCACAACGTCACGATCAGCCGCGTGGCCGACGACATCGCGGCCGCCTGGGACCGGTTCGAGGTGAGCAACCTCGTCGACGGCAACGTCGCGATCGTCGAGGGTTACATCGACCGGTTCATCGACGACATCAAGGCGGCCATCTCCGACCTGGTCGACCTGCTGCTCGAGGCCGTGCGCACGGCGATCGTGCCGCTGGTCGAGCCGCTGCTCGCCGACCCCGCGGTCGCGCCGGTGTGGGACCTCGCCACGAAGGTGATGGGCTACAACCCGTTGCGCGGCGAGGAGGTGCGGGCGCCGACGGTGGAGATCCTGGGCGACTTCCTGACCCTGATCGGCAAGGGGGACGTGGTCGCGCAGATGACCGAGCGCGGCACCCTGGCGAGCACCGCGGAGTGGCTCGACACCCAGCTCGCCACGTTCGCGGACCTCCTCGGCCTGGCCGAGACGCTGTTCTCCGACGCCTGGGACGCGATCTCGCCGGCCAACCTGCCGGACCTGCTGGACACCCTGCCCGGACTGGTCGAGCGTGCGATCGCCCTGTTCGAGGGGGTCGCGGCGTTCGCCACGACGGTGATCGGCGCGGTGCTGCAGCTGATCAAGGACTCCCTGCTGGGGCTGCTCAGCGAACAGGCGCACAAGCTGCGCGGCTTCCCGCTGCTCACCGTCATGCTCGGCCGCGACCCGTTCGACGGGCACGAGGTGGAGCGGTCTGCGGAGAACCTGATCGGCGGCTTCATCGAACTCGTCGCCGGCCAGGACACCTACCGGCAGCTGGCCGAGTCGGGCGTGATCGCCGAGGCGGCCGGGCGGATCGAGGGCGCGATGTCCGAACTGGGCATCTCGTGGGAGCTGATCACCGGCACCTTCGCCGAGGTCTGGGACACCATGTCGCTGGAGGACCTGCTCGACCCGATCGGGGCGGCCCAGCGCGTGATCGCCCAGTTCGGGGAGCCGCTGGCGCGGATCATCAGCTTCGCCGCCACGGTGCTGCAGGTCGTGGTCGAGCTGGTGCTGCGGCTGATGAACTTCCCCGGCGACCTGCTCGGCGGCATCATCTCCGGCGTCCAGCAGGCCCTCAGCGACATCGAGGCAGATCCGATCGGGTTCATCGAGAACCTGCTCGCGGCGCTCAAGCTGGGGTTCCAGCAGTTCTTCGACAACATCCTCACCCACCTCGTGCAGGGGCTCGGCGACTGGCTGTTCCGCGGCCTGAAAGGGCTGGGCATCGAGATCCCCACCGAGCTGTCCGGAGCGGCGATCCTGCAGCTCGTGCTCGACGTGCTGGGGCTATCGGTCGAGTTCCTGTGGGAGTGCCTCGGCGAGGTGGTGGGGCCGGAGCAGGTGGCCCGGATCCGGGGCGCGATCGACCAGCTCGGTGAGGCCTGGGCGTTCATCAAGGAGGTCCAGGAGGGCGGCGTCGGGGTGCTGTGGGAGCGCCTCAGCAGCCAACTCGGGAACCTCTGGGACACGATCCTGACGATGGCCACCGACTGGTTGCAGCAGAACCTGATCGAGGCCGCGATCACGAAGGTGCTCTCGATGCTGGACCCGACCGGCGTGATGGCGGTCGTGAACAGCTTCATCGCGTTCTACCGGGCGGTCGAGTCGGTGATCGAGTACGTCACCGAGATCCTCCAGATCGTGAAGACCTACGTGGACACCCTGGCCGCGATCGCCGCGGGCAACATCGCGCCCGGGGCGAGCATGCTCGAGACCGGTCTGGCCGACGCGATCCCGGTGGCGATCGGCTTCCTCGCGTCCCAGGTGGGCCTCGGCGACGTCCCGGAGAAGGTCGTCGAGATCATCAACGGCCTGCGCCAGACCATCCGGGAGGCCGTGATCTGGCTGATCCGCAAGGCGCTCGAACTGGGCCGGGCGGCGCTCGACATGCTGGGCCTGGGCGGTGGCGCGGACGGGCAGCAGCCCGCGGACGGCGCGGCGCCGGGCGACGGCATCAATGAGGAGGTCCGGATGGACGGGGCAATCCACCACCTCAGGGACGACGGGCCCGGTGGTGCGCTCGTGCTCCACTCGGACGACGACCTGGTGAACAACCACGTCGGTAAGGTGAAGGCGTTCGACGACCTGGTCGCGGCCTACAACCTCGCGAAGACCCAGGCCGCCAAGGCCACGGCTGCCAAGGCGATCGCCCGGTGGCTCTTCGATCACGGCTGGGGCTCCACTCCGGGCGGCAGCGCGCCGGGCCTGGGCATGATCGGCCGGCACGGCTCCAAGCCGCCCGGACTCCAGCCCAACCCGACCGAACGAGGGCTCGGCGAGGAACTGGTCCCCCTGTGGTACCTGCAGTCCGAGCACGTCATCCCGTACACGGTGATCCGGGGGCTGGGCACGGTGATCGGCACCCAGGGTGAGGCGGCCCGCGATGTCGTCGGCGAGGACCGTCCGCTGACCACGATCATGATCTACACGGAGGCGTCGCTGAAGAAGAACTCCCGCGAGGCGAACCGGCGCGACAAGCTCTCCAGGGAGTTCGTGGAGATGGCGAACCGCTACTGGGCCCGTGAGGACGCCGGAGAGGCGGGGGTCGAGGAGACGATGCGGCGGTGGGTGATGCGGAGTCTCACCCGGGAGAGCGACTGGTACGTCGACCTCACGGCCGACACCGTCAAGCAGGAGCACGCGATGCCCGCCGGAACGAGTACCCGGGGAGCCATGCGCGCGGAGGCCACGCCGGTTCCGACGACCGACGACATCAAGTCCGCCGCGGAGCAGGAACTCCAGGATGCCGAGGCTCTCGTGGACGAAGCACTCAAGCAACTCGAGCACTGAAGCGAGCCGATCTGGTCGAGCCGGGCGCTGCCGGCTCGCACCCGTGTGGACCCGAGTGCGGAATCGCAGAACCAGTGAGGGCAACCGCACTGATTTGGCCGCGGTGTGTGAGGGTAGCCTTTCGGCTGCCGGTCACCCGAGCACGACCGCCCGCAATTG
>JBDHZJ010000337.1:0-3520 GCA_039811825.1 Propionicimonas sp. | reverse complement strand
GGTGCCGCTCGGCGCGAGCTACCTGCCGGTGCCGGGGGAGGAGCACGCCGAGGTCGACCTGCGCCGCGCGGCGGGCTCCTGCGGGATCGACTACCCGAGGCTGATCTCCGGCGAACTCGACTTCCTGTGCTACCGCTCGATGTTCCCGTGGGACCACCTGCCCGGCGCCCTGATGGTCACCGAGCTCGGCGGACGGATCGCCACCGACACCGGCATCGACTACCGCGCCGGGGTGATCGGACGCCGGCTCGTGTCGGCCACGGACCCCCACCTGTGGCAGGTTGCCCGGGACGCCCTGTTCGGCGACTGACCGCACCCACGACACCGGGCGCAGGCCCGGCTCCTCGCGACCCTGACGTCGCAATGGCGCCACAGCTCTTGTGAATGGCGTCATAGTGATGTCACCATGATGTCATGGAACTCGAGCCGTACCTGATCGCCGTCGCGGCGGACCTCGACCGTGCGACCTCCCTCGCCGACGACGCCACGAAGGAGACCGTCGGCCGGCTCGCGGGCAGCCTCGAACCGGCCCTGCGGCTCGCCATGACCCAACTCCTCTCCGACGCCGCGGCCCACCTGAGCAGGGACCTCGGGGACACCGTCGTGACCGTCCGGATCGAGGGCCGCGACCCCGTCCTGCAGGTGCAGCGCCACGAGTCGGTCGATGCCGAGCCCACCGTGGTGCTGCCCACCCGGGAGCCCGAGGAGGACGACGGCACGGCGCGGGTCACGGTGCGGCTGCCCGAGAACCTCAAGCGCAGGGCCGAGGAACTCGCCCAGCGCGCCGACCAGTCGTTGAACAGCTGGATCGTCCAGGTCGTCCGGCGGGCCAGCCAGGGCACCGCCCCGTCCACCCCCACCCACCGATCGTCCCGCCGGATCACCGGCTGGGCCTGAAGGAGCGCCACCGATGAACGCGACGACAACACAGCATGCCTGGGACTTCACCACCGATGAGGCCCCGCGGCTGCGGCTGCAGGCGCACCGTGCGGACGTCCGCGTCGTGCACGACGCCGCGCCGGGGGAGACCCGGGTGGAGCTGACCAGCCGGATGCCGGTCGAGGTCGAGCCGGTGCAGACCCGCGTGAGCGGTCGCGAGATCAGCGTGCAGGTGCCACCGCTGATCCCGCCGGACGGCGGCGAGGGCTTCGGCATCGCGTTCCATCTGGGGCGGTTCATGGCGTCGGTCGGGAACACCGCGAAGCTGTGGCTGGAGGTGCACCTGCCTCCGGGTGCGGACCTCGACCTGCAACTCGACGGCGGCGACATCGAGATCGACGGGCCCGCGGGCGAGGTGACCGCGCGGACGGGCGGGGGCGACATCCGTGCCGAGCACCTCGCGTCCGCCTCGGTCCACACCGGCGGTGGCGACGTCGAGGTCGAGGACGTCGACGCGGGCACCGTGACCACGGGCGGCGGCGACATCAGGGTCGGCCGGATCGGCGCCGGCCGGGTGCGTACCGGCGGCGGTGACGTGTCGATCGGTCGGGCGGACGGCGACCTCGACGCCTCCACCGGTGCGGGCGACGTCACCATCGGCCGCTGCGCCGGCACGACCGAGGTGTCCACGAGCGCCGGCGACGTGACCGCGGACGTGGCGTCCGGCAGCATCACCGTGAAGACGGGGACGGGCGACGTCACTATCACCGTGCCGGACGGCGTCCCGGTCTGGCAGGACCTCGCCACCGTCCTCGGCGAGGCGCGCAGCAAGCTCACTACCAGGGGCGAACCCGCCGAGGGCGAGCCGTTCATCAAGGTCAGCGCCCGCACCGGCACCGGCGACATCACCGTGCGCAGCTGACCGGCTGTGGTCCGGCCTGTACGCGGGCGGCATCGGGTGGCAAAGTGTTGCCGCACCGCAGGAACGCCGGAAGGAGCGGCCATGGCCGACAACGACAGCAATGACGACCTGAAGGCGAAGATGCGCGAGGCGCTGGAGCGCAAGCAGCACGGCGCCGAGGGCGTCGGTGACTCGGGCCACCACAAGCAGAAGGGCCCGGCGGGCCGCGGCCAGCAGGGTGGCGGCGGGGGCATGTTCCGCCGCAAGGCCGGCGGCGGAGGCTAGGTCGCACGCGAGCGCCGAGGGCCGGCGTCCGCGCGCCCGCCCGGGTCGAGCCCTCGGCGGCAGGGCTGGCTCCCGGTGGTATCGCCCGGGTCAGGCCAGCGGCAGTTGCGTCCGGGGGGTCTTGCCCTCCGCGGCCAACTGCGCGTACAGCAGCGGCAGCACGGCCCGGACGGTCGCCTCGTCGAACGGCCACTCACCGGCCCCGTACGCGTCGTCCAGCCGGACGCCCTGCGAGACGAGGTACTCGGCCTGCCCGTACAGCCCGGAGATCTCCGCGCGCTGCGTGAAGGCGGCGAGCCGGTCCATCGGTGCGCCGTGGCCCGGGACCAGCACGGTCTGCTCCGCGACCAGGCCGAGGATCCCGTCCACCGCGCTCGGCCACTCGCGCAGGTGGCAGTCCTCGCCGAAGGCGGGTGGGCCGGCACTCTCCAGCAGGTCGCCGGTGAAGATCAGGGACGCGTCCGGCACGATCACGACCAGGTCGCCGTCGGTGTGCCCGCGGCCGAAGTGGACCGCCTCGACCCTGCGCCCGCCGACGTCGATCACCTTCGCCAGCGAGAACGTCTCCGTGGGCGCGGTGAGGGCGGTGACCTCCACGCCCAGCCCGGCCGCGGCCTCGCGGCACTCCGGACGCTCCAGCCACGCCGCCACGGTCTCGTGCGCGTAGCTCGGCACGTCGGTGAAGGCGGCCAGCCCGAACAGGTGGTCGTAGTGCCAGTGGGTGGCCAGGACGCCCACGACCGGCACGCCGGCGAGCTTCTCGGCGGCCCGGCGGATCTCCGCCCCCTGCTCGGGGGAGGAACCCGTGTCGACCACCAGGCAGCCGGACGCGCCGACCACCAGCCCGATGTTGACCCCGGCCGGTTCGGCGACCGCGACGAAGACCCCATCGGCCACCGGAGTGAACTCGCCCACGCTGAACTGCATCACGGCCGCAGCCTAGAGGCTTCCGCGACGGCAATCACGACCGATGAGCCGTTGCGCCCTCCGGGCGTGGGCAGGTTCGGGGCGCCCGCGGACGACCTGAAGGACACCCGTGCGGCCCGAGGCGCGCTGTGCGCGGGCCGGCAACCCAGGTTTGTCGGGTTATCAGCCGCCATCGCGATCGGCGCGGGCACTCGACCCACTTTTGACGGGTTGTGGGCCGGCGGAGGAGCCTCATAACCCGACAAAGGTGGGTCGGGGTGTCAGCCGGCGGCCGCGAGCCGCTCATAACCCGACAAAGGTGGGTCGTAGGCTGCGCCCGCTGGCGCGTCCGGCCGCGTCGTCGTCTGATCCCCGCCCGGCGCAAGCGCCGGGCTCGTCAAGACTCCTCCTTTGCCGCCCGCTGGCGCGTCCGGCGCAGTCGTCGTCTACTCCTCGCAGTTCGTACCTCACTGCTCGTCAAGACTCCTCCTTTGCCGCCCGCTGGCGCGTCCGGCGCAGTCGTCGTCTACTCCTCGCAGTTCGTACCTC
>JBDHZJ010000336.1:0-3533 GCA_039811825.1 Propionicimonas sp. | reverse complement strand
GCGGATCGGGATCATCGGGGAGAACACCCGGCTGTCGGACTGGTACCACCGGCTCGGCTTCGTCACCGTCGCCGCGGACCAGAACTTCCCCGGCCTGGTCTTCAGTGTCGACCACCTGGAGCTCCCGCTGCGTTGAAGCGGCCCTTCGTGACGCGTCCGGGTTCGTGTCTCACCCGGATGCTCCTCGGGTCCGTGGGGTGTGGGCCGCGGCGTGTGGGCCCTTCGTGATGCCGCCCTCGTTCCTCGAGCGGTGGTGTGGTGTCGCCGTCCCCGGCATTGCGTGCATCTTCATCCCGGTCCCTGAGGAGCGAGCGCTAGCGAGCGTCACGAAGGGCCGGGTGCTGGGTGCGCGCGCTACCAGGACCTCAGGGAGTGGCGTCCTCGACGGCACGGATCCGGGCCTGGACGTCCTTGCGGGCGGAGTACTCGGCCCAGAAGGACAGGAACGGGATCGTGCCGGCGAGCGCGATCAGGATCAGGCGTCCCCAGGGCCAGTGCACGCGCCGGCCCAGGTCGTAGGCCGTGGCGATCAGCACCATGTAGAGGTAGCCGTGCGGGATCCCGGTCCACGTGACCACGGCACCGTTCCCGGCGAGGTACTTCAGCGGCATGCCGACCAGCACCAGCACCACCAGCAGCGTGCCGACCAGGTAGGCCATCACGCGGTAGCGGATCAGCGCGCCGCGGATGCCGGGTACCGCCTCCGGGGCGATCCGGGGGGTCTCCGGGGCTGTGGTGCTGCTCATTCGTCCTCCTCGTCGGCCAGCGTACCGAGTGAGCCCCGCCGGCCCAGCGTCCGCACGAACCGGATGGTCATGAACGCGCCGAACGCGGCGAACACCCACCACTGCAGGGCGTACCCGATGTTCTGCAGCGAACCCTCGCCGGTGGGCAGGGCGACCACTGCCGGGTCTAGTCCCTGGGCCCGCGATTCACCTTCTGACAAGGTGATATACCCCGGGAAGAGCTGCTGCGGCCAGAGCTGGGCCAGTGCTCCCAGCCGGACGGACGCGAGCGTCCCCGCGGGCACGACGCGGTCGTCGGACGCCTCGGACGGCAGGAACACCCCGGTCTGGGTGAGCGTGCCGGACGGCGCTGCCGGCACCGGCGCCGACACCGACGGCGCAGTGCCCCGGACAACCGCGAGCACGCGCCCGTCGTCCACCTGCAGCGCGCCGAGCACCCGCACCGAGCCGTCGGAGTCCACCACGAGCACCTGCTGGTCGGGCAGGTACGTCCCGGAGACCGTCACCGGCTTGCCGTAGATGTCGCCCACCGTGCCGTCGGCGGCCACGTTGTCCAGCAGCGGCACGGCCGGCTGTTGCGCCCGCAGCGCCGCGTTCTCGTTCTCCTTGTCCTCGAACACCCGCATCTGCCACAGGCCGAGGCCCAGCATGGTCAGGCACACCGCCGTCCCGAGGACGGCCACCAGCCACTGCCTGAGGCGCGTGCCCTGGGTCACGCGAACCACGCTACGCGGACGCGACGTGCCGCGCCCACGCGTTGTCGACGAGCTGTGCGCAGAGCAGCCCGAAGTCGTAGCCGGCCGCCTCGACGGCCTGCGGCGCCAGCGAGGTCTCGGTCATGCCCGGCGCCACGTTGGTCTCGATGTAGACCGGGGTGCCGTCGGGGCGGACGATGAGGTCGGCGCGGGACAGGTCCCGCAGCCCGAACAGCCGGTGCGTGGCGATCGCCAGGTCGGCGCACGCCTGCGCCACGTCCGCGTCGAGCGAGGCCGGCACGATGAACCGGGTCTCCCCGGCGGTGTAGCGCGCGGTGTAGTCGTAGATGCCCGAGTTCGGACGGATCTCGACCGCGGGCAGCGCGACCTGCTCCCCGTCCAGCTCGACGACCGTCACCGCGACCTCGGTGCCCCCGACGAACTCCTCGATCACGGCCAGGTCGCCGTAGGAGTACGCCTGCACCATCGCCGCGGGCAGGCCTGCCACCTCGTCCACCTTCGTGCAGCCCAGGGCGGAGCCGCCGCGGGCCGGCTTCACGATCAGCGGGAACCCGATCCGCTCGCCGATCGCGGTCATGATCGCCGCGGCGCCGAGCTCGCGGAACATGTCGTGGGGGAGCGCGGCCATCCGGGGACGGGCGAGGCCGGCCTGCTCGACCAGCGGCCCGCCCACGGCCTTGTTGAAGGAGCGCCGGCACGCACTGGGCTCCGAGCCCACGTACGGCACGTCCAGCAGGCTCAGCACCTGCTGCAGGCCGCCGTCCTCGCCCACGCCGCCGTGCAGCAGCGGGAACGCCACCGGGTCCTTCAGCGAGCGCAGCAGGTCGATCAGGTCGCTGCCGATGTCGGACTCGACCACGTCCCGGCCCTGGTCGCGCAGCGCCTGCGCCACCCGCCGTCCCGAGCGGAGCGACACGTCCCGCTCGTGGGAGAGCCCGCCGGAGAGCACGACGATGGGGCCGTGGGGAGGGATTTCGTTCATGGTGCTTGCCTAACTGATGTCTGGCGCCGGGCCGGTGGACAGGTCGAGGTGGCGGGTGGGTTCGTCGCCGAGGCCGAAGGTGCGGTGCATCTCCAGCTCCTGCTCGAGCACCTCGCCGAGCCGGCGGGTGCCCTCGTAGATGCTCTCGGGCGTGGGGAAGCAGAACGACAGCCGCATGTTCCGGGAGCCGAGGCCGTCGGCGTAGAACGCGGTGCCGGGGGTGTAGGCCACCCGGGCGGTCACCGCGCGGGGCAGCATGGCCTGCGAGTCGAGGCCCTCGGGCAGGGTGACCCAGACGAAGAAGCCGCCGTCCGGGTGGGTCCAGGTGGTGCCGGGGAGCATGTGCTCGGTGAGCCCCTTGAGCATCGCGTCCCTGCGCTCCCGGTACATGTCGCGATAGACCGTGATCTGCCCGCGCCAGTCGAACTCGTCCAGGTAGGTCGCGATCGCGAACTGGCTGAACACCGGCGGGCACAGCGTGGCCGCCTCCTGGGTCAGCACCAGCTTCTCGCGGACGGCGTGGGGCGCGAGCGCCCAGCCCACCCGGTAGCCCGGTGCGAAGATCTTGGAGAACGAGCCCAGGTAGACCACGTTGTCGGCGTCCATGGAGCGCAGGGCGGGCAGCGGCTCGGCGTCCAGGGTGAGCAGGCCGTAGGGGTTGTCCTCGATGATCAGCAGGTCGTGTTCCCTGGCGATCGCGATGAGCTCCCTGCGCCGCTCGACGGTCTGCGTGACGCCGGTGGGGTTCTGGAAGTTCGGGATCGTGTAGAGGAACTTCACCCGCTTGCCCGCGGCCTTCAGCGAGACCAGCGCGGCGCGCAGCGCGACCGGGTCGATGCCGGCGTCGTCCATCGCGACGTGCACGACCTGGCACTGGTAGGCGCGGAAGGTGCCCAGCGCGCCCACGTAGCTGGGCCCCTCGGCGAGCACGACGTCGCCCGGGTCGCAGAACACGCGGGTGACCAGGTCGAGCGCCTGCTGGGAGCCGCAGGAGACGACGATGTCGTCGGCGTGGGCGTGGATCTGCTCCTCGGCCATCACCTCGACGATCTTCTCCCGCATGAACGGCTCGCCCTGGCCGGAGCCGTA
>JBDHZJ010000335.1:0-3535 GCA_039811825.1 Propionicimonas sp. | reverse complement strand
AGTTCCTTGCCCTCGGGACGCCGCCGGTTGAGGACCTTCAGGACCTCAACTTCCCAGTCTTCCCTGGTGGGAGTGGCGAAATCCCCGGCAAGCTGCAGGGGCATGTCGGTCATGGGCTCACCCTATCGTCACTGATCGCCCACTCCTTCTGGTCGAACCAATTCGGGACGGGCGTGCAAGACCCCCGCCGGATCGTGGACACAGCACTCCTGCGCAGGCGGCTCGCTGGCTCAGCCGGCGGCGTCCCGCAGCCGCTCCCCCAGCGCGCGGACGGCGGTGCGCAACTCCGGTCCGCCGACCACGCGGAACGGCATCGGCAGGCCTGCCAGCACCTCGGCGTACCAGCCGGGGTCGCTCGTGCTGCCGAGCAGCCGGGTGTGTTCGGCGTCGACGACCTCCAGGCGTCCCCACGTGCGGGAGAGCCAGGGCCGGATCTCGGCCGGCGGGGCGTCGATGAGCACCTCGGTGGCGAATTCCCAGCCGAGCGCGAAGTTCTCCTCCAGCACGGCCACCGGGTCGAGGTCGGCCGGGGGCTCGAACGACCGGTCCAGTTCGGTCGCGGCGCGGACGCGGTCGACCCGGTACGTCCGGAGCTGGTTGCGGGCCGGCACCCGGCAGAGCAGGTACCAGCGGCCGTGCCGCGCCACCACCGCCCAGGGCTCGACCTCGACGTCCTGCTCGCGGCCGGAGGCGGAGCGGTAGACGAGCCGGGCCAAGTGGCGGTTCGCCGAGGCCTGCACGAGGGCGGCGGTGATCGTCGGGTCCGGCGGGACGGCCTCCCGGTCGCGCACGGGACGGGCCTCCCGGCGCACCAGTTCGGCCTGCGCGGCGACCGCCTCGGGCAGGGCGCGCATGATCTTGCGCAGGGCGTTGCCGACGGGGTCCGCGGTGTCGGCCAGGTCGTGGTGGCCCTCCAGCACGGCCATCACCAGCCCCAGCGCCTCGATCGAGGAGAACACCAGCGGCGGCAGCCGCACCCCGCGTCCGACCGTGTACCCGCCGTGTACGCCCCGCGCGGAGAGCACCGGGATCTCCGCCTCGCGCAGGATGCCGACATAGCGCCGGGCGGCCCGCTCGGTGACCCCGAGGGCCTCGGCCAGCCGCCCCGCCGTGAGGCCGGGCTCAGCCTGGATCAGTTCCAGCGCGAGCAGGGCCCTGGCGGTGGGGCTGGTGGCGTCGGTGGTGGGCACTGCCTATTCCTGCGTAGTCGGAGGTGGAACGAATCCGGAAGTAGATCGTCCGGATTCGATCATACCGTTCCGGTTATGACGCAGCACACCCTCAGCCACCCGAACATCCACGGCGCAGTGACCGGACGCGACCCGTGGTGGATTCCGCTCCGCGACGCGATCGCCCTCCTCTTCGGCGCACCGGCGCCCGCGCCCGACACCGCGGCGAAGAACCTGCCGCCCGAGGTGCTCCGCGACTACGACCCCGCCCTGCACCGGGCACTGAACGCCCGCGCCGGCGGTCTGGACGCCGGCAGCCGGCCGATGCTCTACTGACCCTCTCGCGCACCCGGAGGCCGGATGGAGTTCGAGTTCACCGCCGATGTGGTCGAGTGGCGCGGCCCGGCGCCGTTCGTCTTCGCCGTCGTGCCCGAGGGACCCGCCGGGACGATCGGCGAGCTGGCGCCCGCGCTCACCTACGGCTGGGGGTGCATCCCGGTCGAGGTGTGGCTGGACGGCGCGCGCTTCAGCACGTCCCTGTTCCCCAGGGACGGCGGCTACCTCGTGCCCCTCAAGGCCGCCGTCCGGCCCGCCGGCCTCGTCCCCGGCGACCGGGTCCACCTGCGCCTGGCCTTCACCGTCCGCGGCTGACCGACCGGCGGGAAATGGGGACGGTTCTCATTCCGCGTCGGTCCAGGTCGGAGCGACGGGAAATGAGAACCGTCCCCGATCCGCGTCAGCTGACCTGGCGGACGAGCGCCTCGGCGGAGCCGATCATGGTGGCCGTCTCGCGCTCCCAGTCGGGTTCCTGGCCGCGGAACGGGCCGGTGGCCAGCGAGATGATCACCGCGGCGGACCGCAGCCGCAGTTCGGTGGCGTCCACGCGGGTGTCGAAGACGGGCACCCAGCGCCGGATCAGCTGGTGCACCCTGGCCTCCTGGGTGCTGTTCATCCGCTGGATCGTGGACAGGTGCGCGACCAGGCAGGCGAGGTCGTCGGCGCGGCGTCCCGGACCGATGGTGTCGGTGTCGAGCAGCCCGCAGACCCGGCCGCCGGCCACGTGCACCTGGCCCTCGTGGAAGTCGCCGTGGGTGGGCTCGTTCCCGGGCGCGATCGGCGCCAGCCCCTGGCCGATCGTCTCCACCAGCCAGTCCAGCCGCGGGCCGAGCGCGGGCAGCGCGGCGGCGACCATCCGCGCGTAGTGGGCCACCGCGTCCGACCACGGCGGACGCCGGTCCAGGCGCGCCACCGAGGCGGGCATCGCGTCCAGCAACTCGATCAGGGCCTCGGCCGTGCACGGCTCGGCGGGCTCGAAGATGGCCTTGGCCAGCGGCTCGCCGTGCAACTCCCGGAGCACGAGCAGGTGGTCGTCGGTGGTGGCCGCCACGTCCGCGACCGGCAACCCGGCCTCGGCCAGCAGCCGGTGCCGGGCCAGCACGTCCTCGAACAGCCGCGAGCGGAGCACCTTCACGTAGACGACCTCCGCCCCCGCGCGCACCTTCACCACGGCCCGTCGCCGCGGCCGGTACCCGATCATCTGCAGGCTGAGGTCGTCAGGGGTGACCGCGTGGGCGAAGATATGCTGGCTGTTGGCGAGTTCGGCCATCGACTCGGCGTAGGCCGCCCGGGCCAGGCCCGGCAGGTCGGGGTCCTGCGGGTAGATCCAGACCGCGACCTCGCGCTCGCCGTCGGCGAAGATCTCCGCCGCCGTGTCGGTGTCCGCCGGCCCGGACGCGCGGGCGCTCACGCCGAGCAGTTCCTCCCGGCGGCCGTAGGGCCAGTCGACCAGGGCCGAGTAGGTCGCGGTGGTGGACTGGGCGGGGTTCGCGTCCACGTGGTCGAGCGCCCACGAGACCAGGGTGCCGCCGGCGTGCTGGACGGCAGCGGCGAGCAGCGAGCCAACGTCGTCCGAGGTGAGCAACATCGAACCGTCGGGGTCGAACGCGGGCACGTCACCTCCTCGCACGCTGGGCAGGCAGCAGACTACTTCGTCGGCCCGGTGCGCGTTACCCGTTGCCGGACTCGGGTCCCAGATTCGTCAGCCGCAGCCGGGCGGCCCGCCGGCCGTCCAGCTCGATGACGGTCAGCTCGAACCTGCGCACGGTGTCCGGGTCGTTCTCGGCGCCCAGCGTCACCGTGCAGGCGTCGCCGACCTGCGGCAGCGAGCCGAGCTGGGCCATCACGAAGCCGGCCACCGTGTCGTAGGGGCCCTCGGGCAGCACGTAGCCGACCTGCTGGCCGAAGTCCTCGAGCGTGACCAGCCCGTCCAGGTCGAGCGTCGCGTCGTGGTTGCCGCTCGCCGGGCTCGCCTCGACGTCGAACTCGTCGGTGATGTCGCCGATCAGCTCCTCGATCAGGTCCTCGAT
>JBDHZJ010000334.1:0-3538 GCA_039811825.1 Propionicimonas sp. | reverse complement strand
TGGTCGGCCTCGACGTTGGTGACCACCACCACGCCGGCCGGGTACTGCAGGAACGACCCGTCGCTCTCGTCCGCCTCGACGACGAAGGCTTCGCCCGCGCCCAGGTGCCACGCGCGCCCGGTGGCGGTGAGCGCCGAGCCCACGACGTAGCCGGGATCGGCGCCGGCGCCGGCGAGCAGCACCGCGGTCATCGCCGACGTGGTGGTCTTGCCGTGCGTCCCCGTGACCGCGACCCCCCTGCGCCCCAGCATCAACGCGGCGAGCGCCGTGCTGCGGTGCCAGACCCGCAGGCCGCGCCGGCGGGCCTCGGCGAGCTCGGGGTTGGTCTCCCGGATGGCCGAGGACACCACGACCGTCGCCGCGTCGCCGAGCTGCGCGGCGTCGTGGCCGACGTGGGTGCGGACGCCGAGCGCGGCCAGCCCGGCCAGCGCCGGCGAGTCCGCCTGGTCGCTTCCGCTCACGGCGACGCCGAGCTCGGCGTACAGCGCCGCGATCGGGCTCATCCCCGCCCCGCCGATGGCGATGAAGTGCACCGCGCCCAGCTCGGCGACCCCCACCAGTTCGACGGGCTCGATCAGCATGGGCCTCATCCTCGCGTGCGGGCGACGTCGAGCACCAACCGGGCCAGCGCCGCGGACGCGTCCGCCGGCACCAGCTCGCGGCAGGTGGCCGACATCCGGGCCAGCCGGTCGGGGTCGCCCAGGAGCCCGGTGACCTCCGCGACCACGCGGTCGGCGTCCAGGTCCGCGTCCGCGACGAGCACCCCGGCGCCGGCCTCGACCAGGAAGGTCGCGTTGCGCGCCTGCTCGCCGTTGCCGTGCGGCAGCGGGACGAACACGACCGGCAGGCCGGTCATCGCCGTCTCCATCACGGTGCCGGCCCCGGAGCGGCCGAGCATCAGGTCGGCCGCGGCGTAGGCGTCCCCCATCTCGTCGACGTAGCCGACCGGCACGTACGCGGCGCCGGTCGCAGGGTCGGTACGCGGGACCGTCTCCTCGGTGAGGTTGGCCGGACCGAGCACGTGCAGCACGGAGGTGCCCGCGGCGAGCAGCCGGTCGGTGGCGCCGAGCGTGGCCTGGTTCAGGCTGCGGGCGCCCTGGGACCCCCCGCTGACCAGCAGCACCGGGCCCTCGGCCGGCAGCCCGAACGCCGCCCGCCCTGCGGGGCGCCGGGCGGCCCGGTCGAGCGTGGCGATCCCGGCCCGCACGGGCAGGCCGAGGTGCACCGCGTGCGGCAGCCTGGTGCCCGGGAAGGTCGTAGCGACGTGCGGGGTGAACCGGGCGGCGATGCGGTTCGCCAGGCCCGGCACCGCGTTGCCCTCGTGCAGCACCAGCGGCACCTTCGCCAGCCGTGCCGCGAGGTAGACCGGCAGGGACACATAGCCGCCGAACCCGACGGCGACCTGCGCGGAGTGGTCGCGCAGGATCGCTCCGGCCTCGCGGACGGCGCGGACCAGTCGGGCGGGGACGGCGAACAGCTCCGGCGTGAGCCGCCGCGGCAACGGGACGGGTGGGATCAGCTGCAGCGACAGTCCCGCCTCGGGGATCACCCGCGACTCCAGCCCCTTGGGGGTGCCGACGCAGGTGATGTCCACCTCCGCCTGCGCCTGCAGTTGCTGCGCGGTGGCGATCAGCGGCGAGGTGTGCCCGGCGGTGCCGCCGCCGGCCAGGACCACGTGGACAGGGCTCACCCGCGACCCTCCGCGGTCGTGACCAGGGCACGTTCGGTGCGGCGCCGGCGCCGGCGCAGGTAGGCCCGGGACGCCGGCTCGTGGCGGGCGCAGGCGAGCAGGACGCCGAGTGCCATCAGGTTGGCGACCAGGGCCGAGACGCCGTACGACAGCAGCGGCAGCGGGACGCCCATCACCGGCATCATCCGCAGCACCACCGCGACGTTCACCAGCGCCTGGATCATGAACCAGCTCGTGATGCCCGCGGCGGCGTACCGGCAGAACCGGATGTCGGAGCGCATCGCGATCCGGAAGCCCGCGTAGCCGAGGACGAGGAACAGGCTGAGCACGACCAGCGTGCCGACCAGCCCGAGTTCCTCCCCGATCACGGCGAGCACGTAGTCGGTGTGGGATTCGACCAGCGCGCCCCACTTCTGCCGGCTGGCACCCAGGCCCAGTCCCCACCAGCCGCCGGAGGCCAGCGCGAAGATCGCCTTGATCGGCTGGTGGTTCACCCCGAGCGGGTCGAGGTCCTGGTTGAAGAAGCCGAGGATCCGGGTCATCCGGTAGGGCGTGGCGACCACCAGCGCCACCACGGCCAGCGCCACCGCGCCCAGGATCGAGCCGATCACCTTCCAGCTCGCCCCGACGTACCAGAGCGCGGAGATGACGAGGGCGCCCATGATCATGCCGGTGCCGAGGTCGGACTGCAGCACGACCAGGCCGATCAGGAGCAGCGACACCGGCAGGAACGGGATCAGCAGGTGACGGGGGTCGGAGAGCCGCTTGTGCTTGCGCGCGAACAGGTCGGCGCTCCACAGCACGATCGCGAACTTGGCCAGCTCGGACGGCTGGCCGATCGAGATCGAGCCCACCCGCAGCCAGTTGGTGTTGCCGTTGTTGGAGAAGCCCAGGGCCGTGAAGGTGAGCATCTGGAGCACCATGGCCGCGACCACCGCCACCCACGCCAGCACCTTGAGCTGCTTGGGCGAGCGGAAGGCGAGCACGAAGGCGAGCGCACCGCCGAGCACCAGGAACAGGGCCTGGCGCTTCACGAAGTAGTACGCGTCGTCGTAGCGGACGAAGGCGTAGACACTGGACGCCGAGAGCACCATCATCACGCCGAGGGCCAGCAACAGCGCTGCCGGCACCAGGACCAGGTAGAAGCTGGCCTGCGGATGCGCCAGCCATTCGATCACGAGACTGCGCCGGCGGCCCTCCTCGGGGGTCTTCGGCCCAGTTCCGCGACGATCCACAACGGGGGAAGCCAGGATCGCCACTCGCGTTCGCCTCCTATCCGGTCAGTCCGGCGACCGCGGCGGCGAAGGCATCGCCGCGGGCCGCGTAGTCGGTGTACATGTCCTTGCTCGCGCAGCCCGGGGCGAGCAGCACCACGTCGCCGGGCACTGCCCGGGACGCCGCCCACTCCACAGCCTGTTGCATCGCTCCATGATCGCCGGTGTCCAGCACGTTCACGGGTACCTCGGGTGCGTGTCGGGCCAGAGCGTCCGCGATCACCCGGCGGTCCACGCCCAGCACGACCACCGCGCGCAGCCTCGGGGCGACCTCTGCGACCAGGTCGTCGAAGCTGGTTCCCTTCGCCTGGCCGCCCGCGATCCACACCACGTGGTCGAACGCGGCCAGCGAGGCGGCGGCCGCGTGCGGGTTGGTCGCCTTGGAGTCGTCCACCCAGCGCACCCCGCCGGTCTCGGCCACGGTCTGGATCCGGTGGTCGCCGAGCCGCAGCCGCTGCAGGCCCTCGGCGACGGCGGTGGGATGGACGCCGAACGAGCGGGCCAGGGCGACCGCGGCCAGGGCGTTCTCGACGTTGTGCGGGGCGTACGGGACGACGTCGGCCAGCTTGGCCAG
>JBDHZJ010000333.1:0-3550 GCA_039811825.1 Propionicimonas sp. | reverse complement strand
CCCACCGGGCGTCCGGACCTGGCCCGGGCCAGCCAGAACTCCGGGACGTCGCCCCCGGCGTCCCGCGGTGGGGCGAGGCGGTCGGCCAGTCCCCTCAGCGCCTCGGCGAACCGGTCACGCCACCGGCGCCGAGGCATCGTCCAGCTCCAGCCGGTCGTAGGCGAGAGTGAGTCGTTCGAGCGCCAGCTCGTTGCCCATCGCGTCCAGCTGGGCGCCGCGCCACTCGCACGGCCAGGCCGCGATCAGGTTCCAGCGGCGCACCTCGCGGGAGCCGCTGTCGTCCAGCATCGCGATCGAAACGTTGCGCCGCTCGACCCGGCCCTCGGCCGCCTTGAACAGCCACTTCACCATGTCGGCGGAGTCGGTCAGGCCGTAGAGCAGGGTCACCGGCTGGTACTCCACCCGGCCGGGGATCGAGCGCACCTGGGCGTGCTCGCCGCCGGCCCGGTAGAGGATGCGCTCGAGCTTGAAGCCGAGGTCGTCGATGCGCACGAAGTGGCCCTGCACCGTGCCGTTGATCTCGAACTTGAAGTTGTACGCGCGGTACGGGTCCTGCGGCGTCCCGGGCTGGGCCGCGGCGGTGGGCTGTTGGCTCATCTCAGGCCTCCGACGTCTCGGTCGCCGGCTGGTCAGCCGACTGCATCAACTTGAACACGACGAACTCGGCCGGCTTCACCGGGGCGATCCCCACCTCGGTGACGACCATCCCGGCGTCCCGCACCTCGGGCGGGTTGGTCTCGGCGTCGCACTTGACGTAGAACGCCTCGCCCGGGGTGGTGCCGACGAGGGCTCCGTCCCGCCAGACGTTGGTCAGGAACGCGTTCACGTCCCTGCGCAGCGCCGCCCACAGCGGGTGGTGGTTGGGTTCGAAGACCGCCCACCGGGTGCCGTCCAGGATCGACTCCTTGATCATGTTGGTGAGCCGGCGGACGTTGATGTAGCGGAACTCGCTGGCCTCGGCAGCCAGCGTCCGGCCGCCCCAGACCAGGATCCCGTCGCCGGTGAAGTAGCGGATGCAGTTGATCCCGGCCGGGTTCAGCAGTTCCTGGTCGCCCTTGCTCACCCGCGACTTCAGGTCGAGCGCGCCGGCGATGTTGGTGTTCGCGGGCGCCTTGTGCACCCCGCGGGTGCCGTCGGTGCGCGCCCACACGCCCGCCATGTGGCCGGACGGCGGTGCGGTCACCTTCTCGCCGGTGACGGGGTCCATCACCACCAGCCACGGGTAGTAGGTGGCGGCGTAGCCGTCCTTGGACCGGATCGGCCCGAGGCCCTTGCCCGCCGGGGCGGAACGGCGTCCGCCGCCCCCACCGCTGCCGCCGCTGCCGCTGTCCGCGGCGGTGTCGTCGCCGTCGCCCGCGTCGGCCGCGGGCGCGGAAGCCGCCGGCTCCGGGACGCCCGCTGTGGCCACCTCGAGCAGGCGGCCCACGTCGTCCACGTCCTCGACCAGGTCCAGGATCGCCACCCGGTCCTGCCGCAGCGGGTGCTCGCAGTGCGTGACGAGGGCGTCGTGGCTGGCCGGGTCGGTGTAGCCCGGGGCGCAGACGATGGAGACGTCGTCGATCGCCTCGAGCAGGCTCAGCCCGCCGGGGGTGTTCCCCTTGCCGGCCAGGGTGCCGTCCTTGCCCAGGTTCACCACGTAGGCACGGCTGCCGCCGTTGAGGAAGTAGCCGTGGACGGCGGTGCTCAGGTGCGTCCCTGCGGTCGCGTCGCCGACGAAGATCCGCACGAACTGCGACCAGTTGTCGATCGTGACGACCGTGTTCTGCGGCGCGTCCGCCTTGGGCGCGACGCCGATCACACCGACCGAGGACGTGCCGGCCCGGCCGAACATGCGGGCGCCGGAGGGCACCTCCTCCACGTAGACGCCCGGGGCACGGTAGTTGGGCATGGACTAGCTCCCTTCGGAGAGGACGAGTCGAACCGGATCGGTTCCGGGTTCGACCGTGAGGTGGGCGGTGCGGGAACCGCGGGTGGCGGTGAGGGTGGTCGGGGTGCCGGGGTCGACGAGGGTGAAGGTGCCGTCCGGCTCCGTCCGCACCTCCTGGCGGGTCGCGCTGGAGACCACCCGCGCGCCGGACACCGCGTGGCCGTCGTGGTCGCGCACCGATCCGGTGAGGGTGGTCAGCGGGTGGATCCGCACCGAGGTCTGCGTCACCGGCGGCCCGGTGGGCTCGGGAATCGGGATCGAGACCGGGAGCACCATCCGGAAGCCGAGGCCCGTCCCGCCGGCGGGCAGCGACCCGATCGCGGTGTGCGGGAAGGTCTCCGCAGCCACCAGCAGGGCCTCCAGCACGGGCAGCGGTGCGGGATCGGTCACGGTGACCACGACGGTCAGCTCGAGGTCGAGCAGGGCGCCGCTCCGCCGCGACCGGCCGACCCGGACCAGGTTCTCCGGGCGGACCTCGAAGGGCTCGTCGGCGGGACCGTCCAGGGCCTGGCTGAAGTGGGCGTGGACGGCGTCCAGGGTCTGCTGGGCGACGCTCATAGCGGACGCTCGGGACGGCTGGGGCGGGACATGTCTGGTCATCCTCGGCTCGGCTGTGCTTCGGAGACTAGGCGGCCAGCTTTGTGCCCGGCAACGGGTTACTCCCAATTCCCCATGGGTAGATCAGACCCACCCTGGTGGTAATTGTCAGGTACCGTCCTGACCCCCTTCACCCGGCGATGACAAGGGCAGACAATACCCCGAACGGTCCGGCGGCCCCGCCGGGAATTCAAAGAATGTCCTGAGTGACGCCCCGGTATTCTCATTCGCCGGTCAGGATCCGGGTGCGCTCAGCGCGCCTTCAGGGCCTCGACGGTGGCGGCGAGCGCGGCGCGCCACGGGGTGGCCTCCAGCCCGAAGACCTCCCCGGTGCGGCGGGCGTCGAGGACGAACGGGCGCTCGAACTGGTGGGAGGTCTCGTCCAGCTCGCGCACCAGGGGTGAGAGCCGCGCCACCCACATCGCCGCCCGCGGCATCCGGACCACCCGCGGCGGCTCGGCGCCGGCCAGCTCCGCGGCTCCGGTGGCGAGCTCGCGCAGCGTGCGCGGCGGCGCGGACGGGACGTGCCACACCTCGCCCCAGCCCTCCTCCGAGGTGGCGAGCCGGGCCGCCAGGGCGCCGATGTCGGGCAGGTACGTCCACGAGTGCGGCGCGTCCGGCACGCCCACGACGAGCCGGACCGTCCGGCGGCCGCGGACGGCGGGCCCGATCACGTAGTCGTTGGCCATGCTCATCCCCGCGCTCGCGCCCGGCCCGAAGTAGTCCGAGGCGCGCAGTTCCGTGGCGCGCACGCGTCCGGCGGTGTGCGCGGCGAGCGCGTCCGCCCACATCCGGGCGCGCACCTGCCCCTTCACGCCCGCGGGGCGGACCGGGGCCTGCGGGGTGATCGGGCCGTCCACGCGGCCGTAGCCGTAAAGGTTGCCGACGGTGACCAGGCCTGCGCCCGTGCGCTCGGCGACCTCGAGGAACGCGCGGGCCATCGGGGGCCACAGTTCCGGCCACCGGTGGTAGGCGGGGGGATTGACCGCGTTCACCACCGCCGCCGATCCGGTCACGCTGCGGGCC
>JBDHZJ010000332.1:0-3553 GCA_039811825.1 Propionicimonas sp. | reverse complement strand
GAAGAACCTGAGCGGGGGTGTCGTCGCCCTCCACCGGGCCCACGCCTGATGTTCACGCTCGACCCGTACGCCGCGCGAAGTTGCGCACTGAAGGTGCACCACGCCTTCCACCCGGGCATGGTCCGGCCCGACGTGCCGCTGGCCCAGAGCCGCTTCCCCGGCAGCGCGGAGTTCGCCGCGTCCGTGTACGCGCGGATCCTGGCCGGCCGCGCGTCGGTGGCCGACCTGCGCGGCCTGGCCGGCCGGCCCAGCGAGGAGCAGGAGCAGGCGTGCCTGGCCGCCCTCGCCGAGGGCACCGACGTGGTCATCGGCGGGCTGCTCCCCCGCGACTGGGACGGGCATCGCGCCGGGCGCCCCGACCTGCTCATCCGGGATCCGGCCGGCGGCTACGTGCCCGGCCTGGTGCGCCACCAGCGGGTGGTCGACGTGCGCAGGGACGACCTGCCCTACACCTGGTCGGAGCTGGGCGACCTGCCGCACCGGCGCAGCGGCACGGGCTGGCGGTACCGCTGGCACTGGCGGTGGGCGAACTCCCTGCAGCTCGCGCACCTGTGGCGGCTGCTCGGCCCGATCGGGCAGCAGTCCGCGAGCGGGCCGTGGGGCGTGATCGTCGGCAACGACGAGGTCGCGCCGGGCGGCCCGCGGGCGACCTGGCTCGACCTGGCCGAGCCGGCCGCCCCGCCGGCACCCGCCCAGGTGGCGCCGGGCAGCGCCGGCACGGACCACGTGCCGCCCGTGAGTGCGCTGGACCGCTACGACCACGAGTTCGCCCTGCGGGTCGACCTGGCCGAGCGCGCGGCCGCCGCGGACCCCGACGATCCGCCGCTGCTGCACCCCGTGGTCAGCTACGAGTGCAACTACTGCCCGTGGTGGTCGCTGTGCCGTGACCAGCTCGACGATGACGACCTCAGCCTGCGAATCAGCAAGTCGCCTCTGGACCACCACGAGATCTCCGCGCTCCGCGCCGCCGGCGTGACCACCGTCGGTGAGCTCGCGCGCAGCGACGTCGACGCGCTGCTGCCCGGGTACCTGCCGCGCGTCGCCCACCGTCCCGGCGCGGAGGACCGGCTCCGGCTGGCCCAGCGCCGCTCGCGACTGCTCGCCGAGGGGGTGCAGCTGGAGCGCACCACGGGCGGGCCGATCGCGGTGCCGTCCGCCCCGCTCGAGGTGGACATCGACGTGGAGACCTCCCGCGACGACCGGGTCTACCTGTGGGGGTTCTGGATCAGCGACGGCAACGGCGGCGGCCGCTACCAGGAGTTCAGCAGCTTCACCGAGCTCGACGACGCGGGCGAGCGCGCGCTGGCCCGGCGGGCGATGGTGTGGCTGCACGACCTGGTCGCCGACTCCGACGCCCTGGTGTTCCACTACTCCGACTACGAGGTGGTCCGCCTGCAGCGCCTGGCCGCGGCCGACGACGACCTCATGCAGTGGGCGGTCCACTTCGCCGACACGCATTTCGTCGACCTGTTCCAGGCCGTGCGGCAGCACTTCTTCGGCGCGGGCGGCCTCGGCCTGAAGGTGGTCGCGTCCGCCGGCGCGGGATTCCACTGGCGCGACGACGACCCGGGCGGGCTGAACAGCATGCGCTGGTTCGAGGAGGCCGTGCACGCCACCACCGAGCAGGAGCGGGACCAGGCGCGCACCCGGGTGCTCGAGTACAACGAGGACGACGTGAAGGCCACCTGGCAGCTGCGCCGCTGGCTGCGCGAACTTGGCTGAGCCGATTCCTGGCGCGGGCCTCAAGAGGGCGCGATTCCCCTTGTGGAGTCACGTTCCACGAGACGGGAGGGGACGATCACCTCGGCCGCCTCGGTGCGTCCGCTGGTGCGCTGGTCGATCAACTCGACCGCCGCGTGTGCCATCGCCGCGACATCGGGGTCGACGCTGGTCAGCGAGACCCCCAGGGTGTGTGTGAGGGCGGTGTTGTCGAAGCCGGCCAAGCCGATATCCGCGCCCGGGCGCAGGCCGAGCGCCTCCAGGCGGCTGGCCATCGCGATCGCGACCCGGTCGTTGTGGCACATGATGCCGACGCCCGGGGTCAGCAGGTCCTCCAGGCCGTCCACCTGCTCCGGCACGGCGCCGTGCCGGAGCGCCGTAAAGGTCCGGACGGGCAGGCCTGCCGCCTCCTGCGCCTCCGCGTAGCCGAGTCGACGTTCCTGGGAGGAATCGCCCTCCGCGGGCCTCTCGTAGCCCAGGTAGACGATCGGGCCATAGCCCCGCGAACGCAGGTACTCGGTGACCAGCCTGCCGTTGGCGTGGTCGTCGGAGTGCACCAGGTCAACCGTCCCCGGCGCACGATTGCGGGTGAGCACCACGGTCGGCGACACCTCCCCGTAGCGCGCCAGTGCGTCCATGTCGAGCAGCGGCGAGACCAGGATCAGGCCCGAGACCCGCAACTCGAGGAACCGCTCGATGGCGCTCACCTCACGGTCCGCGTCCTCGGCAATGCTGGCCAGCAGCGGCACGTAGTTGCGCTCCTCCCCGGCGGTGCGCAACGCCTCGGCGAGCTCGCCGTAGAAATGGTTCGCGAACCCCGGCAGCACCACTCCGATCAGGTCCGAGCGGCTCCGGGCCAGCGAGCGCGCGGCAGCGTTGGCCCGGTACCCCAGGTCGGCCATCGCCTTCTCGACCGCAGCGCGGCGCTCCGGCGACACCCGCGGGTCGTTGCGCACGACCAGCGAGACCAGTGGACGCGACACGCCGGCCAGGCGCGCCACGTCCGCCTGGGTCGGCGGCCGCCCGTCCATCTGTGCTCCGATCAGCCGAGTTCGGCCTGGATGCGTTCGAGCATGCGGCGGTTGATGTTGTCGGCGTCCTCGTGCCAGCCGAACACGCACACGGACACGACACCGTCGAAGCCGATCTCGCGCAGGGTGGCGAAGACCCGGTCGAAGGGCACCTCGCCACGGCCGATCTCGGCGTGCTGGTGCACCCGGGCGTCCACCCCGGGCGGGTTCACGATGTAGCGGTTCCCGTCGTTGGCGGCATGGTTCAACGCGTCCGCCACGTGCACCTCCCGCAACTTCGATGCCGAGCTGGTGATCATCCGTTCCACGTCCCCGGCGCCCTCGGAGAGGTGGAAGGCGTGTGGGCAGCAGAACTCGTAGCCGATCCAGGCCAGGTTGGTGCCCCGGATCAGGGAGTAGGCGGCATCGTGGGTCTCGATGAAGTCATACGGATGGGCCTCCATGTTCAACCGGATGCCGTACTGCTCGAAGACCGGGGTGAGTTCTTCGATCGAGCGGTACCACTGCGCCTCGCACTCCCGGGGGGTGTTCGGGTTCCCGGAGAACTCCGATGTGATCTCCCGGCAGTCGATCGCATCGGCCAACTCCAACAGCCGCCGCCAGTTCCGCACCTGCGCGGTCCGTTCGGTCTCATCGGTGCTCGACCAGTTGAACACCGGGTTCAGGGTGCGAACCTTCACCCCCGTCTCGGCCTGCGCCCGGTTCAGATCACGGACGAACTCGTCGTCGGCCTTCGGGTAGTGGTGCCAGAAATGGAACTCGCTGTTCGGGGAGAGCTCCACGAACCCGAACCCCAACTCCGC
>JBDHZJ010000331.1:0-3565 GCA_039811825.1 Propionicimonas sp. | reverse complement strand
CGGCCCGCACCTCGAGCACCTCGGCGTATGGCGGCGGCTGGGTGACGAACAGGGACAGGTCCACCCCGTCCTCGGCCGACTCCGGGATCGTCTGGCCGATCGGGTGGTAGGGCTGCTCGACCTGCAGGATCGCCTTCCGCAGCCACACGTCCGTGGCGAAGACCAGGTGGCGCAGCGTCTGCGCGAACGACCACTCGCCGTCCACGCTGACGTCGACGGTTCCCTCCGGCATGGCGGCCACGCGATCGAGCGTGCGCGCCCAGGTCTCCTGCAGCACCGCCCAGGCGGCCCGGAGGCCGTCCGGGTCCGTCGCGGTCCGCTGCGCCCGACCCGGGAAGCGGCGGTTCAGCTCGGCCTCGACGAGCGGCGCCACGTCGACGCCGTTCACCCGCAGGGACCCGCCCTCGCCGAGCCACGGGCTGTCGATGTCCAGGTCCCTCACCTCGACCCCGCGCATGACGACCCCGGACAGGTCCGCACGTTCGAACCGGGCGCCGGTCAGGTCGGCCTCCTCGAATCGCGCTCCTCGCAGGTCATCGGTACGGCCGAAGCTGGTCATGGTTCCTCCGTGACAGTGGTTCCCGCCCGGGCATCCCTCAGCTCGAGCATGCGGTCGCGCAACGAATCGTAGATCGGGCGCCCCTTCAGCGCGGTGGTCATGAAGATCGCGGCCGCGGCCGCGGCGAACATCGCCAGCGTGAGCGAGGCCGTCGAGGTCATCTCGGTGATCAGCACGATCCCGGTCAGCGGCGCCCGCACGGACGCGGTGAACAGCGCCACCATCCCGACCGCGGCGAACGGCACCGGGCTGCGGCCGAGGAGTTCGGCGGCACCCTCCCCGCCGATCGTCAGGACGAAGGAGTGGAAGACCGCACCCAGGAGCGCGCCGAGCGCCAGCAGCGGTGCGAACAGCCCGCCCGGCGTTCCGGACGCGTAGGACAGCGGTCCCGCGACGAACCGGACGGCCAGCAGCGCGAGCAGCCCCCACAGCGTGAACGGGTGCTCGCCGAGCACCAGTTGCGCCACGTCGCCGCCACCGCCCGCGGCCATCGGGTCGAACCAGAGCAGCGCGCCGATCAGGCCGCCGATCACGGCGGCCCGCGCGGTGGGGTTCAGCCGCATCCGGTCGGTGCGCCGCAGCATGCCCATCACCAGCGCGTTGTAGGCCACGCCGACCGCGCCGGCCACCAGGCCGAGCAGGACGTAGACCGCGAGCACCGCCACGTCCGGCGAGGGCACGGGCGCCACCACGAAGTCGGCGTGCTCGGGGATGATGAACCGCGACACCCACACGGCGACCGAGGTCGACATCAGCGTGACCAGGATCACCCGCACCCGGAACGACTTCGTCACCTCCTCGATCGTGAACAGGGCGCCGCCCACCGGGGCGTTGAACGCCACCGCCAGGCCGGCGCCGCCGACCGTGGTGTACAGGAGCTTGCGTTCGTAGTCCGACAGGCGGAACCAGCGTCCGACCTCCGCACCGATCGTCGAGCCGAGGTGCACGCTGGGCCCCTCGCGTCCCATCACCATGCCGGAGCCGATCGCGATCACGCCGCCGAAGAAGCGGGACGGCAGCACGCTGGGGCCGGGCAGGTCCTCCTGTTCGTGCCAGACGGCCTCCACGTCCTGGATGCCGCTGCCCGACGCGCGTGGCGCGAGCAGGGTGAACAGGTGGCCGATGGCGGCGCAGGCGGCCACGACGAGGATCGGGACCAGCCAGCCCCAGGCGAGCCCGTGCGCCCAGAACAGCAGGGTCAGGCGCAGCATGTCGGCCTGCTCGAGGCACCACCGGAACGCGCCGCCGAGCAGCCCGATGCCCACGGCCGCGATCAGGGTCGCCACGGTGAACACGGCCATCCTGCGCCGGGACCCGAACGGGTCGATCTCCGCACCGAACTTCACTCTGGCACCCTACGACGGCCGGCCCGGGTCGGCGGCCCCGGCCACGCGGGCGTCCGTGGACGACGGCTGGACGCGACCTGTGCGGCGCTGGCTATCGTGACCGCGTGGACAACACCTTCGACGACCTGCTCGCGGCCAATCGCCGCTACGCCACCTCCGCGCCGCGCAACTTCGACGGCTACGCCCACGCGGGCATCGCCGTGGTCACGTGCATGGACTCCCGGCTGCAGCCGCTGGAGATGATCGGGCTCTTCCACGGCGAGGCGAAGATCCTGCGCACGCCGGGCGGGCATGTCACCCCGGACGCGCTGGCCGGCTGCGTGCTCGGCGTGAACCTGCTCCGGGTCGACCGGATCCTCGTGATCAGCCACAGCCGCTGCGCGATGGCCTCCGGCCACGACGACGACCTCCGGCGCCGGATCACCGAGGCCAGCGGGCTCGACGCCTCCGGCTACGACTTCGGCGCCGACCCCGACCAGTCCGGCCGCCTCCGCGCGGACGTCGAACTGCTCGCGTCGCACCCCCTGATCGCGGGCCGCGCCGCGGTCGCCGGACTGCACTACGACGTCGACACCGGCCTGCTGGAGCGCGTCTGCTGAGGGTGGACCGAGTAAGGAACCGTCCCCAACTCGGTCCGGACCGGGTTGGGGACGGTTCCTAACTCGGTCCACCCCTCAGACGTCGATGCGCTCGGCGTCCAGCGCGTAGGCGCCCTCGACGATGAACTCCTTGCGCGGGGCGACGTCGTTGCCCATCAGCTTCTCGAAGGTGCCCTCGGCGGCGACCATGTCGTCCACGGTGATCCGGCGCAGGGTGCGGTGCCGCGGGTTCATGGTGGTGTCGCTCAGCTCGTGCGCGTCCATCTCGCCCAGACCCTTGTAGCGCTGCGGCTCCTTGAACGACTGCCCCTTCTTGGTGAGCTCGGCAAGCTTGCGCCGGTACTCGGCCTCGTTGTAGGTGTAGATGTACTTCTCCTGCCCCTTGCGCGGGTTGGTCAGCTCGAACCGGTGCAGCGGTGGCACCGCCGTGTAGACCCGGCCCTGTTCCACCAGCGGACGCATGTACTTGAAGAACAGCGTCGCGAGCAGGGTGCGGATGTGCGCGCCGTCGGAGTCGGCGTCGGCCATGAAGATGATCTTCGAGTAGCGGGCCGCCTCGATGTCGAACGTGCGGCCCGACCCGGCGCCCACCACCTGGATGATCGCCGCGCACTCGGCGTTCTTCAGCATGTCGCCGACCGACGCCTTCTGCACGTTCAGGATCTTGCCCCGGATCGGCAGCAGCGCCTGGTACTCCGAGTTGCGGGCCAGCTTGGCCGTGCCGAGCGCGGAATCGCCCTCCACGATGAACAGTTCGGTGCGGTCGAGGTCGGTGCTGCGGCAGTCGGCCAGCTTGGCCGGCAGCGTGGACGACTCCAGCGCGTTCTTGCGCCGCTGCGCCTCCTTGTGGGCCCTCGCCTGGACGCGGGTCCGGGACGCCGAGACCACCTTCTCCATCACCGCGCGGGCCTGGGTGCGCTGCGCGGCGCGGGTGGAGTTCAGGAAGGCACCCAGTTCGTTCTCCACGATCCGGGTGACCAGGCGGGTCACCGGCGGCGTGCCCAGCACCTCCTTGGTCTGGCCCTCGAACTGTGGCTCTGCGAGCCGTACCGTGACCACGC
>JBDHZJ010000330.1:0-3574 GCA_039811825.1 Propionicimonas sp. | reverse complement strand
CCAGTTGCCGGGGTGTACCAGGACAACGACGTCTCGGCGTTCTCGAAGAAGCCGCGCCCCGCCTACCAGCGGATGCTGCGGGACCTTCGCGCCGGGAGGCTGGATGCCGTATTGGTGTACCACCTGGACCGGCTGGTGAGGCGTCCCATAGACCTGGAGGAGTTCAACCAGGTACTCGACGATGCCGGTGTGAGCAGTGTCCAGTTCGTGTCCGGCCATTCCGAGATCTCCACCGATCATGGCCTGTTCGTGCTGCGAAGCCTGGGCAACTTCGCTGCGCTGGAGTCCGCCGCCAAGTCACGACGGCTGAAGCGCAAGTATCAGCAGATGGCGGAGATGGGCCTGCCGTCGATGGGCGGAACGAACCGGGCGTTCGGCTACCTCGACGACCGGGTCACGATCGATGAGGACGAGGCGGCAGTGATCAGGACCCTGGTCGCCCGCTTCCTGGCCGGGGAGTCATGGCGATCCCTCACGGCCTGGCTGCAGGAGAAGGACATTCGCACCCCAACCGGCGGCCAGTGGGGCAGCACCCGAGTCCGGACGATGCTGCTATCCCCCAGGCTGGCCGGGCTGCGGGAACACAACGGCGTCGTCGTCGGCCCGGCGGTATGGCCAGGGATCATCACGGTTGAGGAACGGGACCGAATGTTGGCCCTGGTGGCCCAACGGAAGGCGACGGGCAGGCGCAGCCCGCGCCGCTACCTGCTGTCGGGAATGCTTCGGTGCTCGAAGTGCGGGGGCAAGATGTTCGCCGCTGCCAGGGCCGAGGGCCGCCGCTACGTGTGCCGGTCGGGCCCTGATCATGGGGGCTGCGGCAAGTCGATGATCCAGGCCGAACCGGTCGAGCAGCTGGTGACCGCTGGGGTTCTCCACCGCCTGGCCAGCCCGGCGCTCACGCAGGCGATGACGGGGCGGGCAAGCGACGATCAGCAGGCCGAGCGGCTCGCCCGCGAGATCGACGCCGACCAGGAACAGCTCAATGAGCTCGCCGGGATGTTCGCCGACAAGGCGATCACGAGTGCGGAATGGAGAACGGCACGAGACCGGATCGACACCCGGCTCCGCCACGCTCGACGACAACTCATCGATCTCACGCACACCGACTCCCTCGAAGGCCTCGACCTGGCAGGCGACCTGCACGCACAGTTCGCCGAACTTGAGCTCGAACGCCAGCACGCGATCATCGGGGCACTGCTCGATCACGTGGTGATCCTGCCCGGCAAACGAGGAGCCCACTCGGTGGACCCGGCCCGCGTGGAGCCCGTCTGGCGGCTGTGACCGGCGCGTGCGCAGCGCGGCGCGCGGCAAGCCGCTACCGCCGCCGCTGCACCTCCCGCCCGGTCAGCAACACCACCACGCTCGCCACCACGACGGGATCGGTGACCTCGACAGGAACACCCTGACGCTCGCACGACGACTTCACCCACGCCTCGACCTGGGCAGGAGTGAGACCCTCCCGCCTGGTCACCGGGCACCGTCCCACTGCAACCACAGTGCCGGCGGGCCCTGCCAACCCTCGACCTGGCCCGACGTCCACACCGTGGCGGGCCACCCACCCATCAACCGGGACGCCTCCCGCGTCACCTCGCCAGCAGAGTCTCCCCGCAACGACACCGAGCGAGGCGTGAACTCCTGCGCCACATCGAACCGGTGCAACCCCTTCGGACGCTCCGCCTCGTCTGCCTCCCCGAAGGTCTTCGCGACGTACTTCGACAGATAGCCCGCCGCCCGCCTCGATTCGCCCCACGTCCCCGAACCGGCAGGCGTGCCCGACAGCAGCTTGATGTGGACGAACCCGTGCCCCCACGCCTCGACGATCTCCGAACGCGGCACGAACCTTCCCACCGCGAAATGCAGGTGCAGCCCGTGACCGGTCTTGTGCCACTCCGGCACCCACACATACGGGAACGGCTCACCACCCAACCCGTCCCGCAACCGGCGGAAGAACCGGCCCACATCAGCACGGGCCTGTCGGGGATCATGACAGCCCTCCCCGGCATACGTCAGCGTCCCCAACCGGTTCAGGCCGTTCGCCGCGTAATACCTGCGCAACCGGCCCCGAGCACGACGCCCAGCCTCGAACGCGGCCCGCTCCGGATCAGCGGCCGGACCACCACCACCGCTACGGCGTTCCGGCCGCGCGGCCTGGAAACATCCCCCGGCCTCACCCGCACCCGGATACAACCGCAGCACCCACGCCGCCTGGACCTGATCGCCCAAACGGTCGACAGCATCCCTGCCGCCCACAGCAAGACCCCCGAAGCTCAAAGCCGACAACGACGGCTGAGCCCGAGAAAGTCGCGAAGTGCCTGTGCGAAGCGGCCCCAGCCAACCCCGGTCTCGCTCCGGGTGGGCCGCACATAATGAGAATCAGCTAGGGGCTTGAGCAATCAGGTGAGCGGGGGCGCTGGCCTACTAGCGCCGCTCGGCCCCTCCAGGAGAGCCCCTCTACACAGCTATCAAGTTCGTCACGACCTGGAGACCCCGTGAGGAAGCCCACGCTAGCCGCCGAACAACACTCGTGTAATCCGACCACAGTCATACCTCGGGGCGCCCGCCGGGCCGGGCGTTCTGGTCCGTCGGGCGACCCCCAACCGCCCTCGCTGCGCTCGCGCGGCCGGGGACCCCTCGCCGCCCGCCGTGCCAAGGGGGTGGAACGCCCGCCCCGCCCGGCTACACAGCCTCAGGGCAGCCGACGAGTTGTGTTGCTAGTTCAAGTCAAGCGCCGGGCTTGAGTAGCGCAATCAGGGTGGGCATCGCGCTTGAGGGATTCTCGCCCTTGACAGAGTGGGCCAGGGGCCTCACGAGCGCACGGTCGACAGCTCGCCCGACGTTCGGGTATGGGAAGTTCGTGGGCACCTTCTTCGACTCATGCCCGAGCTTTCGTAGACGCCGCCGAAGTTGGTCGCCGGTGCGATAGCCAGCGCAGTCCTCGTGATGCCAAAGGAGCCAGATCTCGAAGCACGGATTGGACACAACCATCGGAATCCGCGCGCGCCGCGCATCCACCAAGGTGGGCTCGAGCAGGGCGTGCTCGTCGACATCGACCACGGTCCAGACCTCGTCGTATCTGTCTGGATCGGCCCGCTTCCAAGACTTGGCGGCAGCGAGAACCTTGGATGGGTCTGGACCAGCACCTTTGCAGACAATCGGCCTCACAACAATGCCTGATGCACGGTAGTACTGCGCAAGTCCTTGTAGATACTGAACCTCAGTCCTTTCACCTTCCGTAACGATCAAGACGGTCTTTCGCTCGGACCGAGGCCGCGATCCAGTGTTGAACCGATCACTTCGCCGTCCCACGTCTCAGCCCTTCACTCTTTCGGGCCGAGCAGATTCAAACGGAATGTCAGACCCAGCCAACGACAGGAGGAACGACGAGGCAACCGCGGGGACCGCTCCGTATCTGCCCTGGAGATACCTTCGCGAGTAGTTGTCAGACGAGCGGACGGGGAAGTCGGAAAGCCTGAACACCTCGCTCGCGCCGTCGCGACCCTTCTCTACAAACCAGACCTCGTCGGGTCCCAAGCTTGCGCCTGACGATGGCGACATGAAGAACGGGTCGTGAGTC
>JBDHZJ010000329.1:0-3578 GCA_039811825.1 Propionicimonas sp. | reverse complement strand
TGCTGCTTCAGGCGATGCGGCGCCGCCCCGTCCCGCCACCGCTCCCGGCCTCGGCCGCAGCGGACGTCGGGGCGTCCGCCTTGACGCCTCGCCAGAAGGTGGTCGCCGATCTCGCGGCGCGCGGGCTGACCAACCGCCAGATCGCCTCTCGGCTGGTCCTGGGCGAGTCCACCGTCAAGACGCACGTCCACTCGATCCTGGGCAAGCTGGGCCTCGAACGCCGCGAGGAGATCGCCGCGGTGTTCCCCGACCTGGCCGGCTGACGCCTCCACCGGTGGAGGTGGAGGTGAGCCGCCGTCTCCACCCAGGATTCGACCGGGCTCGGCCCCTAGAAGTGGTTCCGCCCACGGCGGGGATCCAGCAGCCTGAACGACATGGCCTCCCCCGACGGCTCCGACAGCGGCCCCACCCCGGGCTCCGGTGTGCCGCGCGGAGACTCCGCGCCGCAGGCGTCCGTCGACGCCCTGTGCGATTGGTGCGCGGAGGTTCTGCGACGGGCGCTCAACCCTGCACCGGTGGAGAGCGGCACCGTGGCTGCGTCCGAACCACCCCCACTGCCCTGGCACCTCCGTGCCCCGCTGCGCCGGAACGGCTTCGACGGCTTCGACGAGGTCGCGATCGCGCTCATCCTCGCTCCCGATCTCGATCCAGTCTTCGGGGTCACGACGAGCGAACTCACCGGCGTGCGGTCCTCCCGGTACCCGACGATCTCAGTGATCGCCGACCTGGTCGGCGCCCAAAGTGCCGAGCGGGTGGCCGCGGTCTCCCGCCTGAGCGCGGACGGCCCGCTCGCGAGGATGGGGCTGATCCAGGTTGTGCCACCGGCGGACGCGCAGCCGACCGGACGTGCGCCTCGCGGTCCGTCCCTGCTGGACACCTGCGTAGCCAGCACGGCTCTGTTGCGCTGGACCTTCGGGATCACCCAACTCGATCAGGCACTGTTTCCGCTGGTACGCGATGACCTGGGTGCCCCGTCGAGCCCGCCCGATCCGATCAGTGCGGACGTCCTGGCCGGCCGCCTCGGCTCAGCCGCACCGACCCTCACCTCGCTAAGCGGGCAGTACCCGGCGGACGCCGTCGCCACCGCGCTGTTTGCGGCCTCGCTGGGCGCCCACCCAACCCTGCTCGTCGACGCCCGGGCGCTGGCCGAACCGTCCTCATCCGCCCGGGTCGCAGCCGAGGCGTTGCTCCGCGACGCCGTGGTGATCGTCGTCGGAGATGTCCTCACCGTGCCGCCGGCACACTGGGAGGCGCTCGCCCGCGTCGTCGCCGTCGGCGTCCATCCCAAACTGACGACCTGCACGGTCCACGACTCGGCGTCGCTGGCGGTGCGCTCGAAGGAACAGGCGTCGGTGGGCGCGCATCTGGTCGAGCTGCTGCGGAGCCGGGGGCTTTCGGTCTCCGCCGACGAGGCCGACCGGATGGCCCGCTGGGGCCACCTGCGCCACGAAGACCTGGGTCACACGGCCGAGACCATCGCCGCTCGTGCGGCGGGCCTGGCGGCGAGCGGGCGGGGCGGCGGAGTCACTGCCCGCGACGTCTCGGCAGTCACCGTCGGCGGCGCCGGAGACGACCTCGCGCGACTGGCGACCCCGCTCGACACCACGCGGGACTGGACCGAGCTCGTGCTGCCTGAGCAACTGCGGACCCAACTGCGCGAGTTGGTCGATCAGGCGACCATCCGTTCACGGGTGTTCGAGCAGTCGGGCTTCGCGTTGCTGCCCGGCCAGCCACGCGGGGTCACCGCCGTGTTCGCCGGACCGAGCGGGACGGGCAAGACCCACGCCGCACGGATCGTTGCCGGCGAACTCGGCCTGCCGCTCTACGCGGTGAACCTCGCCGCAACAGTCTCGAAGTACATCGGGGAGACCGAACGGAACCTCGACGCCGTGTTCGCCGCCGCCGAGCGGACGGACGCCGTCCTGCTCTTCGACGAGGCGGAAGCCCTGTTCGGCAAACGCAGCGAGGTGCAGGACGCCCGCGACCGCTACGCCAACCTCGAGGTCGCCTTCCTGCTGCAGCGGATGGAGCGCTACGACGGGGTCGCCGTCCTGACCACCAATCTGCTCAGCCACTTCGACGACGCGTTCGCCCGGCGGCTGTCGTTCTGTCTCTACTTCCCGTTCCCGGACGAAACCGACCGCCGCCGGATCTGGCGGGCGGTGTGGCCGGGCGGGGCATCCCCGGCCGACGATGTCGACCTCGACGAGATCGCGGTGCGCTACCCGCTCTCGGGAGGTCACATCCGCAACGTCGCCCTCGCCGCAATCCATCTGGCGATCGCACGAGGGACGTCCATCGACCAGTCCTGCGTCCACCGCGCCCTGGACCGCGAGTACGCCAAGCTCGGCCGCGTCGCCGACACCCCGACCCGGACCGTCGCATGAGCGGCACGCGCGCGGCTGACCGGCCGGACGGGGCCCTGCTGGCACCCGTGCGCGACGAGCAGCGTCGGCTCGACCCCGCCGTCCGCTCCGCGATGGAACGTGCGCTCGGCTCGCCGTTCGGGGACGTCGTCGTCCACACCGGCTCGGCCAGCAACGCCGTCGCCGGCGACCTCGACGCCGCCGCCTTCACCGTCGGCCGCCACATCGTCTTCGGCGCCGGACGCTATGATCCCGGCTCGCTGCGGGGCCGCACGCTGCTCGCCCACGAGCTGACCCACGTCATCCAGCAACGGCGCGGCGGCGGCGACCCCGACGCCGGCGAGCACCGTCCCGCGGCTGCACTCCCGTTGCTCTCGGGCCACAGCGAAGGCAACGCCGGCACGGCGGCGCGCGCCGCACTCGGCGGAGGCACTGCATTGGTAGGAGCCACGGGCACCGGCGTGGCACGCCAACAGAAGTCCGAGGAGGAGACCGCCTGGGCCGCTCTGAAGAAGCGCGCGGCCGCCGCCGTGCGCGACAAACTGGTCGACACGATGACGGACGTCGAGGCTGGGGCGAGCTACCTCGGCGGTGTCGTCGATGCCGTCTCGTGGATCCCCTACGCCAAGATGGACCTGGCCGACAAGGCGATCGACGTAGTCAGCGATCTGACCGGCGCCAGCGAGTCCAGCCGGAAACTCGCGCACGAGGTCGTCACGCCGGTCGCCGTCCCCGAGGCGCTCGCTCTGCGCGCCAGCCGCACGCTGGCCACGTCAGCGGAGATCGCCGATCCGGTCACCGGCAACCCGAGCCTGGGCATCGGCGTCGGCAAGCTGGGCGACCTGGGCGAGGAAGGCATCAACGCGGTGCTAGGCACCGAGCCGGATGAGGGGTACTTCACCACCCGAGAACTCCAGTTGATCGCCAAGACCATCGGGATCGACGTCGCCTTGAGCTTCGTCGCGGTCGAGGAGATCGTGCTCGCACTCAAGGTCGTGGGGGGCGCCTCCGCGGGCAAGGCCATCTACGACGCCGTGATGGCCGACCCCAAGGGGTTCTACGCGAGCCGCGCGTTCTGGGTCGCGGTTGCGCAGGCATTCCTGTATCTGGTGGGGCTCCGGGCCGCCAGGCTTCAGCAGAAGATCGTCACCCTCGTCCCCAACGACAAGTGGTGGGGCAAGAAGCCGCTGCTCACCAAGATCACCTGGCGCG
>JBDHZJ010000328.1:0-3586 GCA_039811825.1 Propionicimonas sp. | reverse complement strand
CTGCGGGCCGTCGCCCGGGATGTGGGCCTGGCCTCGTCCGCGGTCTACCGCTACGTGGCCAGTCGGGACGAGCTGCTCACGCTGCTGATCGTGGACGCCTTCACCTCGCTGGGCGACGCGGTCGACGAGGCGCTCGCCCGGCGCCCGCGCGCCCGACCCGAGACCCGGTTCCGCACCGTGGCGACCACGATGCGCGCCTGGGCCCTCGAGCACCCGCACCAGTACGCACTGGTCTACGGCTCGCCGGTGCCCGACTACCACGCCCCCGCCGAGCGGACGACGCCCGCCGGCACCCGGGTGCAGGCCCGGCTCGTCGAGATCCTCGCCGACCTCCGGCCCGACCTGCCGCGCTCGACCCGCGCCCGCCGCGCCCTCGGCCCGATGCTGGCGGACGAGATGTTCACCGGGAGCGGGGTCTCACCGGAGCTGCTCGAACGCGGCCTGGCCGCCTGGCACCTCGTGCTCGGCACGATCTCGAGCGAGGTCTTCGGCCAGCTCGGGCCGGACACGATCAGCGACCCCGGCGCACTCTTCGACGGCGTCGTGGAGTTGGCGTTCGGGCTCGTCCGGGCGGACCCCCGCGCTCCCGGCCGGTGACCGGCGCCGCGCGCGCCTGCTCAGCCCAGGGCCCAGCCGTGCGGCTCCACCCGTAGCGGACCGTTCAGGCCGGGCAGGTCGACCGGTTCGTCGGAGGCGTTCAGGCCGAGGGTGAGCCGCTGCGCCCCTCCGTCGAGGTTGATCGCGAGCGCCTCGTCGCTCACCGCGCCCACCGACAGGCCCGCCCACGCCAGCCAGGGGTGGGTGCGGCGCAGGTGGACCAGCCGCTGGTGCAGCTCGAGGGTGGGCCGGCCGAAGGGGGCGAGGCCGGTGGGGTCGACCGGGAACGGCGGTCGCACCGCGTCGTCCCCGGTGGGCCCGTCGGTCTTCTCCCCGGTGAAGCCCTGTTCGTCGCCGGCGTAGATCGCGGGGACGCCGGGCAGCAGCATCAGCAGCGCATGGGCCAGCGGCAGGTTCCGCGCGTCGACGAGCTTCGTGGCGATCCGGGTGGTGTCGTGGTTGCCCACGAAGTTCAGCGGGCGGAACCTGCTCGCGAACTGCGCGTGCCGGCCGAGCGTCCAGGCGAGCTCGTGCAGGTTGTGGTCGTTCAGCGAGCTCCAGGTGGCCTTCCACAGCTCGTACTCGGTGACCGAGTCGACGCCGGAGCGCGCCACGAAGTCGGCGTAGTCGCCGTGGATCACCTCGGCCAGGATCCACGCGTCCGGGTGGGCGGCCTTCACCCGCTCGACGATCGGGCGCCACGCGTCAGGCCCCGCGGCATACGCGGCGTCCAGCCGCCAGCCGTCCGCGCCCCGGTCGAGCCAGTGGTTCATCACGCCCGCCACGTAGTCCTGCACGGCCGGGTTGTCGAGGTTCAGCTCGACCAGGTCGAGGTTGCCCTCGAACCCGCGCGGGTACTCCCCCACCCAGCGGATCCAGCCGCCGGCCTCGGAGTCAGGGCCGGCCTGCACCGCCCGCCGGACGATGTCGTGGTCGGCCGAGACGTGGTTGAACACCCCGTCCAGCAGCAGCCGGACACCGCGCTCCTTCGCGCCTGCGACCAGGTCGGCGAAGTCGGCCTCGTCGCCCAGCCGCGGGTCGATGCGGTAGTGGTCGAGGGTGTCGTAGCCGTGCGTCCGGGACGCGAAGACGGGCGCAAGCAGCAGCCCGTTCGCCCCGAGTTCGATCACGTAGTCGAGCCAGTTGCCGAGCCGCCCCAGCCGGTGCTCCACGTGGTCGATGGCCTCGCGCTCGGCGTCCACGAAGCGCAGCGGGTAGCAGTGCCACCAGATCGTGCTGTCCGCCCAGCCCATCCCGGCCTCCTTAGTAAGTGATCCTCAATACCGTTATTGAGAGTAGCTCAATAACGGCTATGCTGTCCACGTGAGAACGCAGGACCGGCAGGCCCGCCGACGGCTGGGCCCCGAGGCGCGCACCGGCGCGATCCTCGCCGCAGCGACGCGCGCCTTCACCGACAGCAGCTACGACCGGGTCTCGGTGAGCGCTGTCGCCGGGGCGGCGGATGCGTCCGAGGCGCTGGTGTACCGCTACTTCGACAGCAAGGCCGGGCTCTACACCGCGGTCGTCCGCGACCGGCTCGAACGCCTGGCCGGGCGCCAGGCCGGGGCCGTCGCGGGGCTGGGCCCGAACAGCTCCGCCCGCGACCTGGTCCGGGTCAGCGTGGAGGCGCTGCTCGACCACGTGCAGGAGCACCGGGCCGCCTGGGCGTCCCCGTTCTTCACCGGCGCCGACGAACCGGCCGCCGTGCAGGAGCTGCGACAGAAGTACCGGCAGGAGTTCACCGCCGGCCTCGCCGAACGCCTCGACAACCCCGGCCACCGGCGCGCCCGGCTCGCCATCACCGGCTTCCTCGGCCACCTCGGCGCCACCACGCAGCAGTGGGCCGACGACGGCTGCCCGGCGTCCGACCGCGGCCCACTGGTCGAGGCCGCCCTCGGCGCACTGCAGGGTGGCCTCGGCGACTGGGGTTCGCTGCGCCCTCCGACCCCGTGAGGCATAGCCTGCCGTCATGACCTTCTCGATCGTGGCCACCGACGGCACCAGCTGGGGCGTCGCCGTCGCGTCCAAGTTCCTCGCGGTCGGCTCCGCCGTGCCCGCCGCCATCGCAGGCATCGGCGCGATCGCCACCCAGGCGGAGGCGAACGTCGCCTACAAGCCCGAAGGGCTCGCCCTGCTCGACGCCGGACTGACCGCCGGCGAGACGCTCGAGGCGCTGCTCGCCGGGGACGAGGGCCGCGAGCACCGCCAGGCCGGCATCGTGGACGCCGCCGGCACCGCCGCCTCGCACACCGGGGCGGAGTGCTTCGACTGGGCGGGCGGACGCACCGGCCACGGCTACGCGATCCAGGGCAACATCCTCGTCGGCGAACAGGTGGTGGCCGCCGTCGAGAGCAGCTGGCTGGGCAGCGACCCGGCGTCCCCGCTGCCCCACCGGCTGCTGGCGGCCCTCGCCGCCGGTGACGCCGAGGGCGGTGACAAGCGTGGCCGGCAGTCCGCCGCGCTGCTGGTCGTCCGGGAGGGTGCGGGCTACGGCGGCGGCGACGACATCGCCGTCGACCTGCGCGTGGACGACCACGCGGCCCCGATCGCCGAGCTGGCCCGCCTGCTCGACCTCAACGACCTCTACCTGACCGCCTCGACCGAGGCGGAGCAGGTGGCCGTCACCCCCGAACTGGCCGCGGAGGTCCAGGGGCTGGTCGAGGCCGCCGGGCACCCCGACCTCGCCGCCTGGGTGGGCACGGAGAACTACGAGATGCGGGTGGCCGCGGACGGCTCCTGGATCGACGCGAGGGTGCTGGCGATCCTGCGGGGCGCTGCGGACTGAACGGCTCGCCTCGCCTCCCGGGCGGATCTGCACTGTGGATGCCGCACCGGGCCGGATTTTCGGCACCTGGGCCCGTCCACCGTGCAAATCCTCCCGGCGTTACCGTTGCCCCGTGGAGACCGAGGAATTCCCCGAGCACGAACACGAGGACGCCCTGGAGCCGCGGCACCTGATCCGGCGCTCGGACGTGGTGCTGCGGGCCGG
>JBDHZJ010000327.1:0-3590 GCA_039811825.1 Propionicimonas sp. | reverse complement strand
TCCACCACCGACTCCAACCTGAGGTCGAGGTCGACGGGTGAGCCGGGTGGCACCCCGATTACTTCGATGCCGAGTTCCGCGGGAGCCTCCGCGACCCGGATGACCTCCACCTGCTCTCCGGCCCTGCGACTCAGATCATGAGTGACCAGGACGAGCCCGGATCGAGGGTCAGGCAGACGGGGAGGCACGACGGATCCCTTCAGCACACGGTTCGACAGCGTCATAACCAACGCAGAACTCTACCGTGAGCGCTCCGGCTCGCCAAAACGCCGGTTCCGCGACCCGGTCAGCCCTGCAGGCGCGGCAGGGCCTGGGTGGAGGTGTCGTCGAGCGACGACCTCGTGGCGAGCCGGTCGCGCATGGTGCGCACCTGGGCGACGGTCTTGGCCAGGCTCGCCTCGAACGAGGCGATCCGCGCGTCCACGTAGGCGTCGGCCTCGCGGCGCAGCGCCTCGGAATCGGCGAGCGCCTTGGCCTCCAGCTGGACGGCCTTCTTGCGGGCAAGTTCCATCACCGGCGCCTGGCTGGCCAGGTACTCGGCCCGCTCCTCGGCCGCCGCGATGATCTGGGCCGCCTCCTCCTGCGCCCGCTCCAGGGTCTCCAGGGAGGTGGCGGTGACCCGCTGGGCCTCGCCGACGTCGGCGTGCAGCGCCTCGGTCGCCTCGTCGAGCATGGCCAGCACCTCGCCGCGGTTCAGCATGCAGGAGGCCGACATCGGCACGGCCTTGGCGCCGGCGACGGCCTGGCGCAGCCGCGCGAGCACGTCGTTCGTCCGCTCAACCATTGGCCTGCTCCCATCGCTCGGTCTTGAGGCGGATTCGCCGGGCGACCACTTCCGGCACGAAGGGCGAGACGTCTCCCCCGAAGGAGGCGACTTCGCGCACCATCGTGGACGACAGCGTGGACCAAACCGGCGATGTGGGCAACATCACGGTCTCGACCGCACCCACCACGGCGTTGATGTGGGCCATCTGCAGCTCGAAGTCGACGTCCCCCGCGTTGCGGATCCCCTTCACCAGTACCCCGGCCCCGTGGTTCTTCGCGAAGGTGACCAGCAGTCCCTCCAGCGCCTCGACCGAGACGTTGGGCAGGTGGGCGGTGGCCTCGCGGACGAGTTCCAGCCGTTCGTCGGGCGTGAACAGGTACTTCTTCGCCGAGTTCTGTCCGACCGCCACGATCACGTGGTCGAACAGCACAGCAGCACGGGAGATCACGTCGAGGTGCCCGTGGGTGACGGGGTCGAAGGACCCCGGGCAGATCGCGATCATGCAGGCGGCCTCCTGGCGAAGTACAACGTCGTCTCACCGTAACGCCGTTCCCAGCTGTGGGACAGCTGAGCGGGGAAGTCTGGCGGCAGGTCTCGACCCGAGCGTTCGACTACGAGCAGGCCGTCGGGCACGAGCCAGGCCCCGGCGGCGTCCAGCACGGCGGCGAGCCGGTCGCCGGACAGGGCGTAGGGAGGGTCGGCCCAGATCACGTCGAACGGGGTCGGAGCGGTGGCCAGGAAGCTCTCCACCGTGGCCGAGCGGACGGTGACCGCGAGCTTCAACGACCCGGCGTTGCCGCGGACGAGCCGTGCCGTGGCGGCGTCGCTCTCCACCGCCCACACCGGGGCGGCCCCGCGGCTCGCGGCCTCCAGGGCCACAGCACCGGAGCCGGCGTACAGGTCGAGGAACGCGATCCCGTCCAGCTGTTCCTCGGCCGGCCCGCCGAGCGTGCCGGCCCAGTCCGCCACCAGCGAGAACGCGGCCTCGCGCACCCGGTCGGTGGTCGGGCGGGTGGCGGAACCCGCGGGCGTGCGCACGGGGTGCCCCTTCGCCCGGCCCGCGATGATCCTGGTCACCGGCTCAGGCTACAGAACCGCCGAACGCCTCCGTTTGCGTCGAACGCCCCTGCCCAAGCGGTGGCGTTCGACCGGAACGGAGGCGCTCGACGGCTCAGTTGCGTTCGAGCCAGTCCGGGGACGCCAGCAGTTCGGTGGCGCGGACGGCATCGGCGAAACCCGGGGTGGTCAGGTCGGGGTCGCGGGCGACGCACTCGGCAGCCAGCTCGCGGGCCTGCGCGATCAGTTCGGCGTGCTCGAGCACCCGGAGCAGGCGCAGGCTGGAGCGCCCGCCGGCCTGGGCCGCACCGAGCACGTCGCCCTCGCGGCGCTGCGCCAGGTCGAGCTCGGCCAGCTCGAAGCCGTCCCTGGTCGCGGCGACCGCGTCGAGCCGGACGCGGGCGGGCTCGCCCGCCGGGGCGCGCGTGACGAGCAGGCAGACCCCCGGGTGGCTGCCCCGGCCGATCCGGCCGCGCAACTGGTGCAGCTGGGAGATGCCGAACCGGTCCGCGTCCCAGACGACCATCATCGAGGCGTTGGGCACGTCGACGCCGACCTCGATCACGGTGGTGGCCACGAGCACGTCCAGGTCGCCCGCGGCGAACGCGCCCATCACCTCGTCCTTGGTGTCCGCGGGCAGTTGCCCGTGCAGGACGCCGACCCGCACCCCGGCCAGCGGGCCGGACCGCAGCTCGTCGGCGAGCTCGACGACCCCGGTGCCCTCGGCGGAACTGGCGATCCGCGGCACGACGACGAACACCTGGCGTCCGGCGCCCACCTCCTCGACGACCCGCTCCCAGGCACGCTCGACCCACTGGGGGCGGCTGGCGGCGTCCACGACGACGGTGCCGACGTCCGCGCGGCCCGCGGGCAGCTCGGTGAGGGTGGACACGTCGAGGTCGCCGAAGATCGTCATCGCCACCGACCGCGGGATCGGGGTGGCGGTGAGCACGAGCACGTGCGGCCGGCCGGCGGCCTTGTCGGCGAGGACGGCGCGCTGCTCCACCCCGAATCGGTGCTGCTCGTCCACAACGATCAGGCCGAGGTCGGCGAACTGGACCCGGTCGGCGAGCAGGGCGTGGGTGCCGATCACGATGCCCGCCTCGCCACTCGCGGCCCGGAGCAGCGCCGACTTCTTGGCCGCCGCGGGCAGCGAGCCGCTGAGCAGCACCACGTCGGTGGCGACGTCGGGCGTGCCGAGCATGCGGCCGCCACCGAGGTCGCCGAGCAGGCCGCGGATGGTCTGGAAGTGCTGGGCGGCGAGCACCTCCGTGGGCGCGAGCAGGGCGGCCTGGCCGCCGGCGTCCACCACGGCCAGCATCGCGCGCAGGGCCACGACCGTCTTGCCGGAGCCGACCTCGCCCTGCAGCAGGCGCTGCATGGGACGCGGCCGGGCCAGGTCGTCGAGGATGGCGCTGCTCACCTCGGCCTGGCCCTTGGTCAGCCGGAACGGCAGCCGCTCGTCGAAGGCGTCCAGCAGTCCGCCGGCAACCCGGACGCGGGGCTGCGCGGGCCGGCGGGCCGCGTCCGCGCGACGGTAGGCCATGGTGAGCTGGGTGGCCATGGCCTCGTCGAAGCGCAGGCGATCGGCACCCTGCTCGGCCTGCGCCAGGCTGGTCGGGGCGTGCACGGCGGCGAACGCGTCGAGCAGGCCGGGCACGCCGGCCCGCTCCCGTAGCCAGGCGGGCCACGGGTCCTCCGAGCCGGACAGGGACGCCAGCGCCAGCCGGGCGCACTCGGCCACCTTCCAGGTGGGCAGCTTCGCCGT
>JBDHZJ010000326.1:0-3593 GCA_039811825.1 Propionicimonas sp. | reverse complement strand
GTGAGGTCGGGGCGCAGCCGGTAGCCGAGGAACGCCATCGGCCCGCCGAGCGAGATCCGGCCGTCGTCGAGTTCCACGCGGACGCCGTCCAGCGGGACGCCGTCGTAGACGCAGCCGCCGCAGGTCTCGCTCATCCCGTAGGTGGCCACGACGCGGACGCCGGCCGCCGCGGCCCGCTCACGGAGCCCGGGAGGCATCGCCCCACCGCCCACGAGCACGGCCGCGTAGCCCCCGAGCGCCGCCCGCACCGGGGGCTGCCCGAGCGCCCGGTCGAGTTGCGCGGCGACGAGCGAGACGTAGGCGCGGCCCCCGGGCACGGGAAGGTCGGCCAGGCCGGGGTCCGCGAACGCCACCGAGGTGCCCGCCACGACCGAGCGGGCGATCGTCATCAGCCCGGCCACGTGCCCGGTCGGCAGGGCGCACACCCAGTCGCCCGGACCGCCGAGCCGGTCGTGGGTCGCACGGGCACTGAACCGGATCGCCTCCGCCCCGAGCACCACGGCCTTCGGCTCCCCGGTGGATCCCGACGTGGTCACCACGGCTGCGGCGCCGGCCTCCTCGACGGGGGCGTCGACGGCCAGGGCGGGCAGCAGCCGCGACTCCGGAACGGGCGCGACCGGATCGCCGCCCGCCAGTGCCTCGGCGAGGCCGTCGACCAGCGCCGACCCGGACAGGAGCCGCAATTCCACTCCCCCAGCCTAGGGTGCCCCGGCGCTGTACGGTTTCTCAGGATCAAGTCCCGGGGACGCGTAGCGACACGCGGTTAACCTGAGGTTTACCTGAGAGCCTTCTTATGGAACACTTCTCCCGTGCTGATCCAGGGGGGCGTTCGGAGGGGACTGGTCGTCCTCGCCACGCTGATCGGGCTCGCCCCCACGATCCCGGGCGCAGACCTCACCGCCACCGCGCTCACCACGCCGCCCGCGGTGGTCGTCGACAACACCAGCACGCCCACCGACGACATCGCCGAGCTGGCCGCGTACCGGCGGGCCCTGCTGCAGAAGCAGAGTTCGGCGATCGACATCCGCAACGCGACGATCAAGGCCCTCTACGAGCAGAAGGTCCGCGAACTGGGCTACGAGCCGGGCACCACCGATCCCCGCGAGATCGCCCGCCAGATCATGCAGAACAAGTACGGCTGGGGTGCCGACCAGTACGCCTGCTACAACGCGATCATCATGCGGGAGAGCAAGTGGGACCCGTACGCGGACAATCCGTACTCCAGTGCCTACGGGATCCCCCAGGCCCTGCCGGGCAGCAAGATGGCCTCGTTCGGCGCGGACTGGCGCACCAACCCGGTCACCCAGATCCGCTGGGGCCTGGACTACGTGGACCAGCGCTACGGCACGCCCTGCTCCGCCTGGGGCTTCAAGCGCGCCCACGGCTGGTACTGACGCACACGCTCCCGAAATTCGAGAACGCTCCCGAAATTTCGGGAGCGTTCTCGAATTTCGGGAGCGTCTGTGGGAACCGCGGCCCGGGTCGGGCTCAGCTCACTGGTGCGGCTCGACCGGCGGGACGATGCCGTCCTCGATCGCGCGCCGGAAGAGGTCGAGCTTGCTCGCCGCGGGCCGGTTCACGTTCGTGTACTTCACCCGGATCCGCTTCAGGTACTCCTTGACGCTGTTCTCGGTGATGGTCAGGCGGGCCGCCACCTCCGGCACCTCGAAGCCGCCGGCGTACAGCGCGAGCACCTCGCGCTCCCGTGGCCCCAGGTTCGCCGCGACGTAGGACGCGTCGCCCTCGATGGCGGCGAGGATCTCCTGGCTGATCACGACCTGGCCGTCGGCCACGGCCTCGATCGAGGCGATCGTCACCGCGATCGGCTCAGCCTTGCGGCACACGCCGGCGGCACCACCGGCGAGGGCGCGGCGCAGCAGCCGGACGTTGTCGGCGATCGAGTAGACGAGCACCTTGTAGCCCGCGTCGATCAGGGACTCGGTGTTGTCGAGCGGGTCCGAGCCGTCGTCGAGCTGCAGGTCGAGCAGCACGACATCGGCTTCGACGGACTTCCCAAGGAACTCGGGCACGGTGCCGGCCCCGTCCACCAGGGTCACCTCGTGGCCGGGGTGGTTCTGCAGCGCCACGGACATGCCGAGGCGGATGGCTTCATGGTCGTCTATGACTGCGGTGTTGATCATCGGGCATCAGCCTAACGTGTACTGACCCGACCGCTGGCGTCGAGTCCGATCAATTCGCTGCTTCCATCCTCGCGCACCGCCAGCACGGTGACGACGTCCTCATATCCCTCGGGGGCCGCCCGGGCCACGACCCGCTTGGTGCTCGAGTCGGTGAGCAGGCGTCCGAGGTGTTGGGTGAGCGCGGCGCGGACGTCCTCCGGCAGCCGGGTGCCGCGGCTGTCGACCAGCCGGACGTCCACCCCTCGGCCACGGGCGACCTCGATCGCGTCGGAGGTGAGCTCGGTGACCAGGTTGCCCGCGCGCATCGCGTCCCGCAGCCGGCTCTCCTGGGACAGGCAGGCCGCCTGTTCGTCGGCGCTGAGCTCGTAGTCGGGATCCGCGATCCGGTTCAGCAGCGGCCCCACCTGCGCCCGGAGCTGGGTCAGCCAGACGTCCCTCAACACGAGCTTGGAGAAGCTCTGGGCGATCGCCTTGTTGGCCGCGGCCGACGAACGCCTGGACGCGTTGATCCGGTCCGTCAGGTCGACCAGCCAGGCCTGCAACAGCTGGGCCACGAGCATCCACGCGAACGGGCTGAACCCGACCCGCAGCGCGTCGCCCACGCCCAGGTCGTGGGTGATCGCCCAATAGGCCGAGATCACCGCGTACAGGCCGACGCCGGTCCAGGCGACCCGCTCCTGCCCGCGCACGAGGATGGCGACGAGCAGCACCATCACCACACTGCTGTGCCAGGTGGCGTAGCCCGGCCAGTGGCCGTCCGGCAGCACGGCCTGCACCATCAGCGTCACGATGAGCAGGATCACCGTGACCAGGATGGCGTCGGTGAGCCGCATCGGGTTCCGGTCGGTGTCCCGCAGGGTGAGCCAGGTTGCGACCACGGCCAGCCCCTGGGCGATGAACACCGGCCAGATCGCCGTGACCTGGTCGAGGCTCGTCCAGCCGAGCAGGAACTGCAGGCCGACCAGCACCCAGACCAGCCGCACGAGCAGCGGGCGGGACAGGTCGGGGATGTCGGCGAGCACGCGACCGGCGCGGCGCCGCTTCGGCTGCTCCGACTCCCCCGTCGCGGAGTTGTCCGGCGCCCAGCTCAGGTTGACCGTGGTGCCCTCGCCGGGCGAGGAGTGGATCTCCGCCGTGCCGCCGATGGCCCACATGCGGTAGACCACCGAGACCTGGAGACCCAGCCGGCGCTTGGGCACCAGGTCGGGGTTGAAGCCCACGCCGTTGTCGGAGACCGCGATCATGATCGCGCCCTTCTCCGGGCTGGTCAGCCGCACCTCGACCTCGGTCGCCTTCGAGTGCTTGGCCACGTTCAGGGCCACCTCGCGCACGACCATTCCCAGGGTGCTGGCGACCTGCTGCGGCACGGCGAGGCTCTCCACCTCGGAGACGAACTTCGTCTGCGGCACGAGGGCGCTGACCACGTCCGTGACCAGCCAGGTGAGCTGGTCG
>JBDHZJ010000325.1:0-3593 GCA_039811825.1 Propionicimonas sp. | reverse complement strand
CCGGCGACGCTGAGTTCGTCCGCTGCGGAGTAGCTGTTGATGCCCATCGGTCCTCCCGAGGTCGCCGGAGATATCTTGATGTCGAGATATTATCCCACTCGACCAGACGAGGCTAGCCGAGCCGACCGGGTCAGCGGGCCGCGTGTCGCCGTTCGCCCCACTCGTTGCGCAGGTCCTCATCGGACATGACCAGGTAGACCAGGCCGCAGTCGTGGGGGCCGGTGACGTTCATCTGGCACAGGTTGCAGACCTCATCGGGACGCAGCGGGCACTTCGCCTCGGGGCGCGTGCGGCGCGGTGTGCGGTCCGTGCTGGTCATCGTGGTTCGAGGATAGCCACGCACTCCACGTGGTGGGTCAGCGGGAACAGGTCATGGGCGGTCACCGACGTCGGCTCGTAGCCGAGGCCGGCCGCGGTGCGCAGGTCGCGGCCGAGGGCCGCCGGGTCGCAGGCCACGTAGGCGATCGCGCGCGGCCGGCGCGCCGCGATGCCCTCCAGCACCGGGGCGCCCGCTCCGGTGCGCGGCGGATCGAGCACCACCAGGTCCGCCGACGCGGGCAGCCGCGGCAGCCGCCGGGCGACGTCCCCGGCCACGAACTCCGCGGACGGGACGTTGCGCGCGGCCAGCTGGACGGCCGGCTTGTTCCCCTCCACCCCCCACACCTGCACGCCACGCGCGGTGAGCGCGCCGGCGAACAGGCCCACGCCGCAGTACAGGTCGAGCGCCCGCTCGCCGGAACGGGGCGCGAGGCCGGCCAGCACCCGGTCGGTGAGGACGCGCGGCGCACCCGCGTGGGCCTGCCAGAAGCCGTCGACGCCGACCAGGTAGGACTGCTCCCCCACCGTCTCGGTCACGGTCGCCGCCGCTCCGGGCAGGAAGTACCCCTGCTCACCGGCTGCCGCGACGCCGAGCAGCTCTCCCCCGGGCCGCCCGGGATCGGCCGGCGGCACGGCGATCGCAGGGTCGGCGATCCGGCAGCCGTTCCCGGGCAGCGGCACGACCTGGCTGGAGCGGTGCGCGCGCAGGCCGGGCCGCCCGTCCCCGTCCAGGTGGTAGCGCATCCGCCGGCGCCAGCCGAGGGGGCTCGGCGGCACCTCCTCGACGTCCCCGGTGAACTCGTACCCGGCCAGGTGGCCGAGCAGCTCCGCCACGACCCGGCGCTTGAGCTCGCGGGTGTGGGCGGGCTCGACGTGCTGGAAGTCGCAGCCACCGCACTCCGCAGCGATCGGGCACGGCGGCGCGACCCGGTGCGGGTTGGCCCGGTGCACCGCGATCACGTCGGCGCGGGCGAAACGCCGGTTGACCCCGGTGATCCGCACGTCCACCACCTCGTCGGTGAGTGCGTGCCGGACGAAGATCACCTGGCCCTCGTGCCGGGCGACGAAGTGGCCGCCGTGGGCGACCGGTCCCACCTCGAGGCCGCCGACCACCTCGCCCGGCTGCAGCCCGCTCACTCGCGTGGCGTCGGCGTCCGGCCGGAATCGCCCATCCGCACCTGTCCGGTGCCCGGACGCCGCCAGGCGGCCGCCGTGTTCCGCCGCGCCCGGTCGAGCGCGTACTTCGAGGACGCCAGCTGGTAGGGCACCGAGGTGACCATCACGCCCTGCATGAAGTTGAGCCGGGTCTTCAGGATGAAGCCGGTCTGGTTGTGCAGCACGCGCTCCCACCAGTGTCCGACAACGTACTCCGGGATGTAGACGCAGACGACGTCGCGCGGGCTGTCGGAGCGGATGCCCTTCACGTAGTTGAGGAACGGGCCGGTGACCTCGCGGTACGGCGAGGCGATCACCTTCAGCGGCACCTCGAGCTGCTGGGCGTCCCACTCGGCGACGATCGAGCGGGTCTGCGCCTCGTCCACGGACACCAGGACCGCTTCGATGCTGCTGGCGCGGGTGGCCCGGGCGAAGTTCACCGCCCGCATCGTCGGCTTGTTGACCTCCTGGACCATGATCACCGCGCGCACCCGGCTCGGCAGCATCCGGGCGTCGGTGGGACCGACCGCCACCTCGCGGGCCACCTTCTGGTAGTGGCGGTTGATGCTGCGCATCAGCACGAACACCGCAGCCATCGCCAGCACGGCCAGGTAAGCGCCGTAGATGAACTTGGACGCCAGCACGATGACCAGCACCACTCCCGTGCCGGTGAGGCCGATGGTGTTGATCACCCGGGACCGCTGCATGTGCGCGCGCCGCTTCGGGTCCTTCTCGGTCTTCAGGTGCCTGGTCCAGTGCCGGGTCATGCCGAACTGGCTGACCGTGAACGAGACGAACACGCCCACCACGTACAGCTGGATCAGCGCGGTGACGCTGGCGTTGTAGGCGAGCACGAGAACGATCGCCGCACTCGCCAGCATCAGGATGCCGTTGGAGTACGCCAGCCGGTCGCCGCGGGTGTGCAGGGCCTTCGGCAGGAAGCCGTCCTTGGCCAGGATCGACCCGAGCACGGGGAAGCCGTTGAACGCTGTGTTCGCCGCCAGGAACAGGATCACCATGGTCATCGTGATCACGAAGTAGAAGCCGACCGGGAACGTGTCGAAGATCGTCCGGGCGAGCTGGCCCATCGCGGTCTCGTGGGACACCTCGACCGGGACGCCGGACTGCTCGAAGTGCGAGCCGCCGTCCGGGTCGATCAGTTTCAGGCCGGTCAGGTTCGCGAGCAGGATGATGCCGCCGAACATGGTGATCGCGATCGTGCCGAGCATCGCCAGCGTGGTGGCGGCGTTGCGGCTCTTCGGCTCGCGGAACGCCGGGACGCCATTGGAGATCGCCTCGACGCCGGTCAGCGCGGCGCACCCCGAGGAGAAGGCCCGCGCCATCAGCACCACCGCGGCCAGCCCCACCAGCGGCTCGTAGCCGGGCGAGCCCACCACCGTGTAGTCGGCGGTCGGCGCCCGCAGGTTGTCACCCAGGCCGAGGATCCGGAACAGCCCCCACACGGTCATGCCGAGCACGCCGATCATGAAGCCGTAGGTGGGCACGGCGAAGAACGAGCCCGACTCGCGCACCCCGCGCAGGTTCATCGTCATCAGGACCACGACGATCACGGCGGCCACCCAGCCCTCGTTCCCCTGCAGGAACGGGAACATCGCCTTCGCGTTCTGCACGCCGGAGGAGACCGAGACCGCCACGGTGAGCACGTAGTCGACCAGCAGCGCGCTCGCCACCACCAGGCCCCAGGTGGGACCCATGTTCACCGTGGCCACCTCGTAGTCGCCACCGCCGGAGGGGTAGGCGTGCACGGTCTGCCGGTACGACATCACCACGATCAGCATCACAATGGCGACCGCCAGCGCGATCTCCCACGAGTAGACGAAGCCGACCATGCCGGCCAGGGAGAGCGTGAGCAGGATCTCGTCCGGGGCGTAGGCCACCGAGCTCAACGCGTCGGACGCGAACACCGGCAGGGCGATCCGCTTCGGCAGCAGGGTCTCCCCCAGCTGCGCGCTGGCGAGCTTGCGGCCGACCAGCATTCGCTTCACGAAGTCGCGGGCGTTCACGAGACGGAACCCTATGCCTTTTGCGCCCGGCACAGGGGCATTGGCCGGTGTAGCGTCGGTTTCACCGCGGGGCGTCGCCCGGATAGGGTCTTCCGC
>JBDHZJ010000324.1:0-3602 GCA_039811825.1 Propionicimonas sp. | reverse complement strand
TGCCGTTCGATCCGCTCGCCCAGTTCGGCGAGCCGGATCGCGTCCGCGTCGGTGAGCACGGCGGCGTGTCCCTCGGCGCCGGTCGGACTCGTCGCGGTCCGGCTCTCCGCCGGATCCACGCGGACGGTCTTGTCGGCCACAACGCTGCTCAACACCCGGCGCCCCGCGACGTCCACCACGATCGTGTCGGTGTCGACCAGGCCGGACACGACCGCTTCGCCGAGCCCCCAGGCCGCGGTGATCACGGTCTCCTCGGTGCGCCCGTTCGCCGGGTTCGCGGTGAACATCACGCCCGCCGAGTCGGCCGGCACCAGCCGCTGCACCACGACGGCCAGCGAGACTTCGGCCACGCCGTGCTCGGCCCGGTACCAGATCGCCCGGTCGGTCCACGCCGACGCCCAGCAGTCGCGCACCGCGGCGACCACCTCGTCCGCGCCGACCACGTTCAGGTAGGTGTCCTGCTGCCCGGCGTAGCTGGCCTCGGCCTGGTCCTCCGCGGTGGCAGAGGACCGGACGGCCACGGGCCCGCCGCCCAGCTGTGCGTAGGCGGACCGGATCGCGTCGGCGAGGCCGGGGTCGGTCTCCGCGGCCGCGAACGCCTCCACGAGCCGGGACGCGGCGGCCTCGCCCGGGCCCTCGGTCGTGACGGCCGCGACCACGTCCGCGATCGCCCCGGCCGGGCCCGCCTGCGCGACGAAGGCGTCGTACGCGGCGGTGGTGACGACGAACCCGTCCGGCACCTCGAAGCCGCCCCGGAGGAGTTCACCCAGGTTCGCACCCTTGCCACCCGCGACGCCGACATCCGCCGAACCCAGTTCCGACAGCCACCTGATCTGGTCCATGAGAACCACTGTGGCCCTCCCGGGCGCGGACGGCCAGCGTTCGGGCTCAATCCCTGACGGCCAGCTCGGAGTACTCCTCCGGAGCGAGCAGGCGCGGGTTCGTGCCCTCGCCGAGCCAGGCCACCACCGCCTCGGGCAGGTCGAGCGGCACCGCCTCGAACAGGTTCGTGACCAGCACCGGCAGCAGCAGCTCGTGGGGTTCGGCGGGCTGCACCGGCCCCACCACCAGCGCCCGCCCGACGAGGCCGTCCACGGTGAGGAAGAGCACCTCGTCGAGCTGGCTGAGCTCGTCCGGCGTAGTGTCCATCGACAGGGCGACGGCCACGTCGCCGGTGTCGTTGATCACCGCCGCGAGCGCGGCCGGGTCGTCCGGTCCGAGGTGCACCAGCCAGCGGTTGCCGGGGTGCTCGGTGTCCCGGATCGCACGGATCACCTGGTACACGTCGAGGTGGTTGGCCCTCCGCCAGCGCGTCAGGGTGCGGCGGGCGTTGCGGCGCTGCCGGGCGTCCGCACCCGTGCTGGCCAGGTACCAGTCCAGCGCGCTGCCGGCGTAGTCGATCACCGCGACCGGACGCGCCTGCCGGATCGCGTCCAAAGCCGGTCGCAGCCCCACGCCCTGGGCCAGCAGCAGGGCCAGCATCGCCGACGGGGCCCGGTTCACGCCCATGTGGCAGTGCACGAGCACCTTCGCGGTGTCGTCGGCGAGCGCCGCGTCCACCCACTCGACGAGGCCGGCGAACCAGTCCGGGCCGATCTTCTGGCCCGCGTCGGCCACCCGGTGCTGCAGGTAGTGCACCTGCGGCGCCCACGTGGCGACCAGTCCCTCGTCGCTCCACTCCTCGCGCAGGTCGACGATGTGGGTGACTCCCGCGTCGAGGAGTTCGTCCAGCTGGACCCTCGCCCGGGCGAAGTTGGGCGAGAGGTCACCGCCGACGGCCAGCCGGTCGGTGACGAAGTCCGCGTTGGCCGCGACCAGCACCGGAAGCTGCGGCGCTTCGGCGGTGTCGCCGGGGCTGGACCTGGGCATGTCCCCATCATGCCGTGCCGACGGCCCGGGTCGAACCGGGTCGGCCCCGGTGTCACCCGCGGGAGGACCGGCGCGCAGCGGGGGAAGGGTGAAATAGTGGCAGGTGTACGGGAGGGTACCCGTCGCCCCCGCGGCGGAGAACTGAACACGAACAGGATGCATTGCCTTGCAGACCCTCCGTATCGGGCGTTCTCGCACGCTCGCCCTGGTGGCCGCCGCCACGCTGTCGGCCGTCCTCGCCGTCCCCGCCGTGCCCGCACTCGCGGACGAGTTGGTCGCGGCCGCGGTCACGTCGAGCGTGACCAGGATCTCGCCCACCCATGACACCGTCCTCGGTGGCACCGTCGTGACCATCCGGGGCAGCGGGTTCACCGGTGCCACGGCGGTGGCCTTCGGCGCCACGGCAGCGGCCGGGTTCACGGTCATGTCCGACTCGAGGATCACGGCGACCACCCCGGCGCTGCCGGCCGGCGCGTACCCCGTGGCCGTGACCACGGCCGCCGGCACCAGCACCGGCGCCACGCTCACCGTCCGCACCGTCGAGGACGAGGTGCTCCGCCTGGTCAACAACGCGCGCTCGCACAAGCGCAAGTGCGGCGCGAAGACCTACCGGCGCGCGAAGCCGCTGCACGTGGACGCGAGCCTGGCCGCGGCCGCCGCCGCGCACAGCGCCGACATGGCCCGGAACGACTACTTCAGCCACTACTCGCTCAACGGCGACTCGCCGTTCGACCGGATCTTGGCCGCCGGCTACTCCTACAGCTACGCAGGCGAGAACATCGCCGCCGGCTACCGCACCCCGGCGTCGGTGGTGAAGGCCTGGCTGAAGAGCCCCGGCCACTGCCGGAACATCATGAAGCGGAAGTACACCGAACTGGGCGTTGGCTACGCCACGGGCGGTTCCTACGGGACCTACTGGACGCAGGACTTCGGCCGTCCGCGCTGAGGTCCTGCCCGCCGGTCACCGCTTCGTACTCCGCCTGCGATCGTGACCGGCCCGGCCCGGTTCAGCGCCAGCCATCCCCCACGGTGCTTCCACGCACCGCCAGCTGAACCGGCAGTCGCCGGCTGCGCGGACGCGACAGGGCACTGTCCGCGCGGCCGGCGACAAGGCGGAGCAGGGCCCGCGCTGCGGCCCGGCCCTTGGCGTCCACGTCCTGGCGGACCGTGCTCAGGGTGGGCCGCGTGCGCAGGGTGAGCGGGTGGTCGTCGAAGCCCACCACGGCGAGGTCGTCGGGCACCGTGAGGCCGGCGTCCGACGCGGCGGCGAGCACGGACTGCGCGAGCACGTCGGTCAGGCAGAGCACGGCGGTGGGCCGGTCCGGGCCGTCCAGCATCCGTGCGGCGGCGAGCGGCGCCGGGGAGTAGTCGTCCGGCTGGTTCACCACGAGCGGGTCGATCCCGGCCGCGGTGAGCGCGTCCCGCCAGCCCGCGAGCCGCTCGGTGATCACCCGGTGCCGGGCCGCCGACGCCGTGAGCGGGCCGGTGACGATGCCGGGCTCGGGCCCGTAGCCGGACGTGAGCAGCGCCACCCGGCGGTGCCCGAGGTCCACCACGTGCTGTGCGGCCGCACGGGCACCGCCGCGGTCGTCGATGGTGATCGTCACCTCCCCCGGGGGCGCGGCCATGTCCACGTAGACCAGCGGCAGGTCGCGGCGCTGCAGCCAGTCCAGGGCGGGCAGTTCGGGGTCGCAGGAGAAGGCGATCGCGCCGTCCATCGCCACGTCCCTGGC
>JBDHZJ010000323.1:0-3604 GCA_039811825.1 Propionicimonas sp. | reverse complement strand
CGAGCAGGCCGCGGCCTGGTTCGGAGGCGCCCGGTGAGCATCGCCATCGAGTTCTCCGACCTGCACTTCCGCTACCCCGGTGGAGTGGAGGCCGTCCGTGGGGTCAGCCTCACGCTCGCTGCGGGCGAGCGGGTGGCGATCGTCGGCGAGAACGGCGCGGGGAAGACGACCCTGGTGCGCCACCTGAACGGCATCCTACGGCCGACGTCGGGCGCGGTGCAGGTCGGGGGCGCAGCCACGTCGGGCCGCTCGATCGCACAGCTCGCCGCGCAGGTCGGGTACGTGTTCCAGAACCCCGACGAGCAGCTCTTCGCGAGCACGGTCGCCGCCGACGTCGAGTTCGGGCCGCGCAACCTGGGCTGCACGCAGCAGGAGGCCGCCGCGCGGGCCTCGTCCGCCCTGGCCCAGGTGCACCTGACCGACGAGGCCGGCGCGCACCCGCACCACCTCTCGCTCAGCGAGCGCAAGCGGGTCGCCCTGGCCGGCGTGCTCGCGATGCACACCCCGGTCGTGGTGCTCGACGAGCCGACCACCGGGCAGGACGCGCGCGGAGTGGAGCTGATCGCCGGGATCGTGGAGTCGATCTCGGCGGAGGGACGCACCGTGGTCGCGATCACCCACGACATGGACTTCTGCGCCGAGCACTTCGACCGGGTGGTCGTGATGGCCGACGGCCGGGTGCTCGCCGACGGCGCCGCGAGCGACGTGTTCGCCCACACCGAAGCCCTCGAGCGCGCGGCCGTCGAGCCGCCCCAGTTGCTGCGGCTGGCCGCCCACCTCGGCTGGCCCGCCAGTCCGCTCACCCCGGCCGGCTTCGTCCACGCCCACGCGGACCAAGTTGGGGACGGTTCCTAACTCGGTCCACCCTGGCCCGCGGACCAAATTGGGGACGGTTCCTAACTCGGTCCACCCTGGCCCGCGGACCAAGTCAGGAACCGTCCCCGACTCGGTCCGGGGTCTCAGACAGGCTCGGAGCGGTGGGTGGAGCGGGCCTCGAAGCGGGCGAGGACGCCCTCGGGCACCTCCTCGGGGGTGAGCACGAACACGTCGTGGTCGCGCCACGCCCCGTCCACGTGCATGTAGCGCTCCCTGCGTCCCTCGTAGCGGAAGCCCAGCTTGCGCACCACGGCGAGGCTGTTGCTGTTCTCGGGACGGATCGCGATCTCCATCCGGTGCAGCCTGAGCGCGTCGAAGCAGTAGTCGCACGCCATCGCGACCGCGGTCGGGATGATCCCCCGGCCCGCCCAGGTCGGGTCGATCCAGTAGCCGACCTGCGCCCAGCAGGCCGAGCCGCGGGTGATCCCGGACACGGTGACCTGGCCCGCGAACGCCGCCTTCCGCTCCCCCGGCGGCGTGTACTCCACCGCCCACGGCAGCATCAGGCCGCGCCGGGCCCTGCCCGAGAACGTGGTGACGAGCTGGGCGAACGACAGGCCGGGCTCCGGCGACTCCGGCGGACGCGTGGAGTCCCACGGCCGGAACCAGGCGCCCGAGCGCTGCCGGATCCGGGCCCAGTCGGCCTCGTCCCTGCGACGCAGCGGACGCAACGTGACCGGCCCGTGGCTCAGCCGCACCGGCCAGGCAGAGACCGCCATCGACGTCCGCTAGTCCAGCAGCCAGCAGGTGACGTCGCTGTGCGCCGCCACCGGATCTGCGCCCGGAGGGATCACGATCAACGCGTTCGCCTGGGCCAGCTCGGCGGCACCCGGCAGGTCGCCCCGCACCGGAACGACCCGTCCCTGCAGGTGGTGGCCGAGCGCGAGCCTGGTCCGGTCGGGCTCGGCGTCCAGCGGGTGGGTGAGCGTCGCGACCTCGTCGGCGAGCGCCGTCTCGTCCAGCCCCGCCAGGCGACGGACCAGCGTCCGGGCGACCAGCTGGTAGGCGAGGTAGGCGGGCAGGGCGCCGGCCGGCAGCACCAGCACCGGGGCCCGCTCCGGGCCGACCACGGCGAACACCTGGCGTCCGGGCAGCGCGTCGACCGCGGCCACGTCGAGCTCGCCCTGCTCCGCGAGCATCGCCACCAGGTCGTCGGTGACCTCGGTGACCAGCAGCACCAGGTCGGCCCGGACCAGCTGCTCCGACAGCGTCATCCCCAGCGACTTCGGCTCGGCGGACACGATGCCGGTGGTGAACACCTGGGCCCCGTCGCGACGGGCGGACGCCGCGAGCATGGTCGTGCAGGAGTCGTAGGTCTCGCTCAGCCGGGTCAGCGGCAGGCCGGGCTCGACCAGCGCGGTGTCCGCGGTGAGCACGACCACACGGGGCCGGGGCCGGGCGAGCACCTTGTCGTGGCCCACCTCGGCGATCAGGCCGAGCACCCGCGGGGTGAGCTCGGTGCCGCTCGGCACGAGCAGGTCACCGTCGGTGATCCGGGAACCGGCCCGGACGAGGTTCTGCTGGAACCTGGCCTCGGCGGTGAACCGCACCGCGTCGTCGCCCGCGACGCCCTCGGCGAGCGGCACCACCGTGTCGGCGCCCTCCGGGACGGGTGCCCCCGCGGCGACCCGGACGGCGGTGCCCTTCGGCAGCGGTGCGCCGCGGTGGCCGACCACGTCGACCTCGCCCACGACCGGGAGCACGACCGGCATCCGCGGGGTCGCCCCGACGAGGTTCGCCGCGCGCACGGCCCAGCCGTCCGTGGTGGCGGCGGTGAACGTGGGCAGGTCGAGGTCGGCGACGATCGACTCGCACAGGGTCAGCCCGGCGGCGTCGAGCAGGCCGATCCCGAACGGGTGCAGGGCCTGCACGTGGCCGCGCAGGAAGTCGCGGTGGGCGGTGAGGTCACGCAGCCCCGCGGGCCCGGGCGCGGGCGGGTCGGGAAGGTAGGTCGGCTCGACCGGCGCTTCGACCGGGGGCTCGGGCAGGGGTGCTTCCTTGACTCTGGGGAAGAGAGGCATGCGCTTACGATAAGTCCGTGACCTCCGAGGGCCCGGTAGGCCAGCCGCGAGCCAGCCGATCGAAGGCAGAGTTGCGTACCCGGCTGCGGGCCGCCAGGCAGGCGCGGACGGTCGATCCGGCCGGCGACGACGCGCGGACGGTGCGGGCGCTGGCCGCCTGCGCGGGCGCCGGTGTGGTCGCCGCGTACGTGGCGCGGCCGGACGAGCCCGCCACCGCCGACCTGATCGAGCAGCTGAGGCTGGCCGAGGTGGGCGTGCTGCTGCCGGTGCTGCGCCGCGAGCCCGGGTGGGCCTGGTACACGGGTCCGGACGACCTGGCGCCCGGCCCGCTCGGGATCCCTGCCCCCACCGGTCCCGTCTTCGGCCCGGAAGCGCTCGGCGAGGCGCAGTGGGTGTGGCTGCCGGGCCTCGCCGGCACCCCGGACGGACGCCGGCTCGGCGCCGGCGGTGGCTGGTACGACCGCGCCCTGGCCTGGGCGTCGCCGGCGGCACGGCTGGGCCTGCTGCTCTTCGACGACGAGGTGCTCGCGGACGTGCCGACCGAGGCGTGGGACCGATCCGTCCACGTCCTGGTCACCGAGCGACGCCGCGTGGACGTGGAATAGCCGGCCCGATTTCGGGGTTCCACTCACCGCTGGCTACAATTCCGCCAGCCCACGGATCCGCAGGAAGTGACCATGCCGACCTACCAGTACCGCTGCACGTCA
>JBDHZJ010000322.1:0-3624 GCA_039811825.1 Propionicimonas sp. | reverse complement strand
GTGAACCGGCTGATGGCGCCGCTGGTGCCGTTCCTCACCGAGCGGGTCTGGCAGGACCTCGTGGTCGCCACCGACCCGGACGCGCCGGCGTCGGTGCACCTGGCCGACTGGCCCCTCGCAGATGTCGCCGCGATCGACGAGCGGCTCGACGAAGCCATGCAGCTGACCCGCCGGATCGTGGAACTGGGCCGCTCGGCGCGCTCCGAGGCGAAGGTGAAGACCCGGCAGCCGCTGGGCCGGGCCCTGATCCCGTCCAGCGCGTTCGGGCTGCTGGACGAGGAACTCCGTGCCGAGGTGATGGCCGAGCTGAACGTGGAGCGGGTGGAGTCGTTCGCGTCCGCCGGCGACCTGGTCGACTACTCGGCCAAGGGCAACTTCCGGGCCCTCGGCAAGCGGTTCGGCAAGCAGACGCCGCTGGTCGCGGGCGCGATCGCGTCCGCGGACGCCGCGGTGCTCGCCGCCGACCTGGCCACGCATGGCAGGGCGTACGTCCTGGTCACCGACCTCGGCGAGGTGGAGGTGAGCCCGGAGGAGGTGATCGTCTCCGAGCGGCCGCGCGAGGGCTGGTCGGTGGTGAACGAACAGGGCGAGACCGTCGCGCTCGACCTGGAGCTCACCCCCGAGCTGGTCCGGGCCGGCGTCGCCCGCGAGTTCATCCGGGCGGTGCAGGAGGCGCGCAAGACCTCCGGCTTCGAGGTGTCCGACCGGATCCGGCTCGCCTGGGCCGCGTCGGACGCGGACACCGCGGCGGCCCTGCGCGCCCACACGGCCCTGATCGGGGACGAGGTGCTGGCGGTCGAGGTGGGCGAGGCGGAGCCCGACGAGGGCTGGTTCGCCGACGACGACCTCGGCTTCCGGTTCGCCGTCACGCGCGTCGGGCAGCCCTGATGCCCGGCGCGTCACGGCCGGCACCGGTCGTCTTCCTGCACTCCGCGGGCCTGACGCCCCAGATGTGGCAGTCGCAGGTGGAGGCGGTCGCCGCGTCCGGCGAGGAGCGCCAGGTGATCGCGCCGTGGCTGTCCGGACTGCGCCCGGGGCGTCCCGGCGAGCTGTCGCTGAGCCTCGCCGCCGCCGAGGTGACCAGCACCCTCGACCGCTACGGCATGGAGCGGGCGTGGCTGGTCGGCCACCAGCTCGGCGCGATGGTCGCGTTGCAGGTCGCCGCGTCCACCCCGGAACGGGTCGCGGGACTGGTGCTCTCCGGGGCCTTCGCCACCCCGGGCAAGCTCGCGCTGCGGCTGCAGAAGTCGCTGATCCGGGTGCTTCCGAACAAGGCGCTCGCCGACAGCGGGGCCACCAGGGACGACCTGGTCCGGGCCCTCGAGCTGATGGCCACGGCCGACTTCGGCAGCCGGCTGAAGCAGCTCACCGTCCCCGTGCTGGTGGTCGCGGGCGCCGCCGACCCCGGCCTGCCCGCGGCCCGGCAACTGGTCGCCCAACTTCCGGACGCCCGGCTCGAGGAGATCGCGGGCGCCGCCGCCAACCCCAGCCTCGAGGCCCCCGGGGAGTACAACCGGCTGCTGGTCGGCTTCCTGGCCTGATCCCAGCCGGACGGCCGCTGCGCGGGGGCGTGGCATCACGGGCTTAGGGTGTGCCCGTGCCCGATCGTCCCGACGCCCCCGCGCTCGACTCGCGGGGCCTGGCGTTCGCGTTCGCCGCCTACTTCCTGTGGGGCGCCTTCCCGCTCTACTTCGAGGCCCTCTCGGCGGCCGGGGCGTTCGAGATCATCGGCCACCGGGTGTTCTGGACGTTCGTGTTCTGCCTGGTCGGCGTGCTGGTCTGGCGGGAGTGGGCGCACCTGCGTCAGGTCCTGGCCAACCCCAGGCTGTTCTGGGGGCTGACCGGCGCGGGCGTCCTGGTCACGCTGAACTGGTCGATCTACGTGTGGGGCGTGCTCAACGACCACATCGTCGACGCGGCGCTCGGCTACTTCATCAACCCGCTGGTCACCGTCACGCTCGCGGTGGTGGTGCTGCACGAGCGGCTGCGCACCGCGCAGAAGGTGGCCATCGGGATCGGTGCGGTGGCGGTCGTGGTGATCGCGGTGGGCTACGGGCAGATCCCGTGGGTGGCGCTGTCGCTGGCCGCGACCTTCGGCCTGTACGGCCTGGTCAAGAAGCAGGTGGGCGGACGGGTGTCGCCGCTGGTCGGGCTGACCGTGGAGACCGCGCTGCTCGCCCCGGTGGCGCTGGCGTTCCTGGTCTGGCTGCAGGCGTCCGGGGCGAGCAACTACCTGGCCCACGGGCCCGGGCTCACCATCGGGCTCAGCCTCGCCGGCGTGGTCACGGCGATCCCGTTGCTGCTGTTCGCCGCCGCGTCCGCCCGGATCCCGCTGAGCATGATGGGGTTGATCCAGTACCTCACCCCGGTGATCCAGTTCTCGATCGGCGTCTGGGTGAACCACGAGGCCATGCCCACGTCCCGCTGGATCGGGTTCGGCCTGGTCTGGGTGGCCCTGGTGGTGCTGACCGTGGACAGCCTGCGCAACGCCCGGCGTCCGGTGGAGCTGGTGGGGGACCCCGAGGTGATGAACTGAGCCCTGGCCGGTTCACCCGGCTCGACCCGGCCGATCAGGCCCCGGAGATGTTGAACATCCACTCGATGCCGAACTTGTCCTTCACGTCGCCGTACATGTCGCCCCAGACCTGCTTCTCCAGCGGCATGCCGACCGATCCGTCCGCGGCGAGCCGGGCGTGCCAGCCCTGCAGCTTCTCGACCTCGTCGCCCATGAAGGCGAGGTAGACGCGCGTCCCGCCCCAGGTCTCCTCCGCCCCGGGCATGGCGTCGGACGCCATCAGGGTGAACTGGTCGGTGACGAGCTGGGAGTGCATCACCCCGTCCGCCGGCATGCCCTCCATGCCGAACTCGGCGAACGTGCTGATGGTCAGCTCACCGCCGAAGATGCCCTGGTAGTAGGTCATCGCCTCGCGGGCGACGCCGGGCGGGAAGTTGAGGTAGGGGACGAGGGACAGCGACATGGTGGGGCTCCTATGTTTACGTTGTTCACATTCGCTGCTCCCGAACGTACGCTGATGCCGTGGAGGCGGGGAATACGCGGAGTTACCACCACGGCGACCTGCGCGCGGCGCTCCTGGCCGCGGGGTACGAGCTGGCCCTGGCCGGCGGTGCGGACGCGGTGACCCTGCGCGAGACCACCCGGCGGGCCGGGGTGTCGCCAGCCGCGGCGTACCGCCACTTCGCCTCCCACGAGGACCTGCAGCTGGCCGTGGGGGCGGCGGCGATGGCCGACCTGGCCCGGTCGATCGAGGCACACCAGGCCGGTGCCGGCGACCCGGAGCCCGCCGCCCGGGCCCGGCAGCGGCTGATCGGGGTCGGGGACGGCTACATCGCCTTCGCGCTGGACGCCCCGGGCGCGTTCGACATCGCGATGTTCGGGCTGTTCACGATGGAGCACGCCTTCGCCCCCGAGACGATGGGCGACACCGGACGCACCCCGTTCCAGCTGCTCACCGATGCGCTCGCCGACCTGGTCGGGCTGGGCCTGCTCCGCCCGGAACAGGCCGAGCCGGCCGCGATCACCTGCTGGTCGACCGTGCACGGCTTCGCCACCCTCGCCACGAGCGGCCCGCTGCGCCAGCACCCCCGTCCCGAACTGGACGCGCT
>JBDHZJ010000321.1:0-3634 GCA_039811825.1 Propionicimonas sp. | reverse complement strand
CACGTGCTGGAGACCGGCGCGGAGTACCTGGTCACCGGCGACAACGCCTGCCTGATGAACATCGGCGGCATCCTGCACCGGCAGAACTCGGGGGTGCGGACGATCCACCTCGCCGAGATCCTCGCCCGTACCGAAGGAGGCGACCGATGACCGCCGAGGCTCCGCGCCGCACGCCCGCCCCGCCGCCCGGGACGTACCTGGGCATGCCGAAGTTCCAGAAGAACGTGAAGAGCGAACTCGCGAACGAGCAGCTGCGCAAGAACCTGCGCCACGCCACCGGCACCATCCGGGCCAAGCGGGCGGCGCGGGTCGCCGAGGTGCCGGAGTGGGAGGAGTTGCGGCTCGCCGGCGAGGCGATCAAGAACCGCACCCTGCGCCACCTCGACACCTACCTCGTGCAGCTGGAGGAGTCCCTGACCCGGGCCGGTGCGACCGTCCACTGGGCCCGGGACGCCGCCGAGGCCAACCGGATCGTCGTCGGCCTGGTCCAGGCCAGGGGCGTCGACGAGGTGGTCAAGGTGAAGTCCATGGCCACCCAGGAGATCGAACTCAACGAGGCCCTCGAGGACGCCGGGATCGCGGCCTGGGAGACCGACCTCGCCGAGCTGATCGTCCAGCTGGGGCACGACCGGCCGAGCCACATCCTCGTCCCGGCCATCCACCGCAACCGCGCCGAGGTGCGGGAGATCTTCCTGCGCGAGATGAAGAAGTACGGCACGCCGGCACCCGAGGACATCAGCGACGATCCGGCCGAGCTCGCCGGCGCGGCCCGGCGGCACCTGCGGGAGAAGTTCCTGCGGGCGAAGGTGGCCGTCTCGGGGGCGAACTTCGCGATCGCCGAGACCGGCACGCTGGTGGTCGTCGAGTCCGAGGGCAACGGACGGATGTGCCTGACCCTGCCCGAGACCCTCATCTCGGTGGTGGGCATCGAGAAGGTGCTGCCCACCGTCGCCGACCTCGAGGTGTTCATGCGGCTGCTGCCGCGCTCGTCCACCGGCGAGCGGATGAACCCCTACACCTCGATGTGGACCGGCGTCACGCCCGGCGACGGCCCCCAGGAGGTGCACGTCGTCCTCGTCGACAATGGACGCACGAACGCCCTCGCCGACCCGCAGGGGCGCCCGGCGCTGCGCTGCATCCGGTGCTCGGCCTGCCTGAACATCTGCCCGGTCTACGAGCGGGTCGGCGGGCACGCCTACGGCTCGGTCTACCCGGGCCCGATCGGGGCGGTGCTGAACCCGCAGTTGCGCGGACTGGGCCACGAGATCGACCAGTCGCTGCCCTACGCGTCCAGCCTGTGCGGGGCGTGCTTCGAGGTCTGCCCGGTGCGGATCCCGATCCCGGACATGCTGGTGCACCTGCGCAAGGAGGTGGCCGACCACAAGCGCGGCAAGCCGAAGCTGGAACCCACCGCGATGGCCGCCGCGGGCTGGGTGCTGGCCGACCACAAGCACTTCGAACTGGCCGAGCGGGTGGCAGGGCTGGCGGCGCGGGTGCTGCCGAACACCAGCCACCTCGGGCCGCTGCCCTGGCCGGCGTCCCCGTGGACGCGGGCCCGCGACCTGCCGATGCCGCCGCCGGAGTCGTTCCGGGAGTGGTGGCGCAAGAACCGCGGGGAGGAGCGGAAGTGAGCGCGCGCGAGGAGATCCTGGGCCGGGTCCGTGCCGCCCTGGTGGACGTGTCCGTCACCGACCCCGCGACGGACGTCCCGCTCGACTGGGAGTACGGGAAGCCGACCGCGATGCCCGACGTGCTCGCCCGGTTCGTGGAGATGTGCGAGGACTACAAGGCAACGGTGGCCCGCTGCGACGAAGGGAGTCTCGCAGGCCGGGTCGCCGGGCTCCTCGGCGAGGCCGGGGTGCGCTCGGTGGTCCTGCCGCCGGGGGTGGAGCAACCCTGGCGGCAGGCCATCGAGGCAGCGGGGATCGCCGTCCACGACGACGAGCCGCAGCTGTCCCGGGCCGAACTGGACGCGATCGACGGGGTCGTCACCGCGGCCGCGGTCGGCATCGCGGAGACCGGGACGATCGTGCTCGACCACGCGTCCGACCAGGGCCGGCGGGCGCTCACGCTGGTGCCGGACACCCACCTCGTGGTGGTGCGGGCCGCCCAGGTCGTCTCCGACGTGCCCGAGGCCGTCGCACGGCTGGCCGACGCCGTCACCGAGGGCGCGCCGCTGACCTGGATCAGCGGCCCGTCCGCCACGTCCGACATCGAGCTGAGCCGCGTCGAGGGCGTGCACGGACCACGCACCCTGCTGGTGGTCCTGGTGGACTGATCCGTCCGGGGTGCCCAGGAGTACCCTGCGAGGATCACCCCGTGGCGGAGGAGGTGCCCCGATGGCGTACGCGTGGCAGGAGTCCCGGCAGGCCTACCGGGAGGCGACGGCCTGGTTCCAGGCGACCATCGCGCAGGTCAACGGACGCTGGGCCGAGCCGGGGCTGGGGGAGTGGGACGTCCGCGCGCTGGTCGGCCACACCAGCCGCTCGCTGCTCACCGTCGAGGCGTACCTCAAGGAGCCCGCGGCAGCCATCATGGTGGACTCGCCGGTGGCCTACTACCTGGCCACCCACGCCATGTCGTCCGGCCCCGGGGTCGCCCAGCGCGGCCGGGACGCCGGTCATGCGCTGGGCACCGACCCTGCGGGCGCGGTGGCGAAGATCGCCGGCCGGGTGCTCCCGCTGGTGGACGGGTTGACCGGCGACGAGGTGCCCACCACCATCGCCGGCGGGATGCGGCTGGTCGACTACCTGCCCACCCGCATTCTCGAGCTCACCGTGCACACCGCCGACCTGGCCGCGGCGCTCGGCGTGCCTGTGGAGCCGCCCGAACTGCCGGCCGCGGTGACCCTGCGGCTGCTCTGCGACCTCGCCGTCGCCCGGGGCGCTGCCGGCCCGCTGCTGCTCGCCGCCACCGGCAGGGACGCCCTGCCCGAGGGCTACTCGGTGCTCTGAGGATCCGGCCGGGTGTTCGGGTTCGTCCCGACGGGTCGGCGCGCTGGTTCTCCACCGGTCCCTGAGGGGCGGTCGGTCTGGTCCCGGTCCCTGGGGAGCGGCGCGCTGGTTCCCGACCGGTCCCTGAGGAGCGGCGCGCTGGTTCCCGACCGGTCCCTGAGGAGCGGCACGCTGAGCTTGCGAAGCGGGCCGCGTCACGAAGGGCCGGTGGCGCGGGACCGCCCTTCGTGACGCTCGCTGGCGCTCGCTCCTCAGGGAGCGGTGGGGAGGGTTGTGCTCGTTCCTCAGGGAGCGGTGGTGTTACCGGTCCCTGAGGAGCCGCGAGGAACGAGCGGCGTCACGAAGGGCCGGTGATGGGGCCCTTCGTGACGCTCGTTGGCGCTCGCTCCTCAGGGAGCGATTGGGTCTGGAGGTCGCTTCTCGCCGAGCGGTACTCAGCGGACGATCTTGTAGGTGAACCTCGCGCTCCCGAGGACGCCCATCAGGCGCAGCCAGATCAGCATCATCGACTCGACGCCGCGGGACGCGGTGATGTCGCCGAGGTCGATCACGTCGGTGTGCCCGAGGCTGGCCAGCAGGCCGGTGACCAGGGTCTTCGCCTCGGCGTCGTCGCCGCAGACGAAGGTGCTGAAGTCGCCGTCCGCGAGGTCGTGGGGCGCGACCATCAGCGGGGCGGTCAT
>JBDHZJ010000320.1:0-3654 GCA_039811825.1 Propionicimonas sp. | reverse complement strand
CTCGTCGGGCTGCTGGCGACGGTCCTCCTCGGCGCGCTGGCCGGCTGGGGCGTCGGGACGCTCCTCGCCGCCACCAGTCGGATGCCCGCGCTGGTCGGGATGCTGGTCGGCGCGACCTCCTGGCTGGTGTTGATGGCGCTCAGGCCGAACCTGCGCCGGGCCTGGTCGGACGCGCGCATCGGCCGGCATGCCCGCGAGGACTTCCGTCCCCCGGGTGTCACGCGGGTCTGGCTGGACGACGCCGGCATCAACGGCGCGACCGGAGCCGTGCACAAGCACCTCGCGTGGCCGGGCATCGAGAACGCGGCCGAGGTCGGCGGCCACGTGGTGGTCACGCCGCGGCACTTCGGCCCGGCGCTCGCCGTTCCCCGGCGCGTCGGCGCGTCCGAGGTGGACGGGTTCGCCGCGGCCGTGCGTTCGCGCCTGGCCCGGCCGGCACCGGATCCGGGGCACGCGTGGCCGGGTGGGGCCGCGACCAGCGGGTGGCAGTATCCCGAGCGCGGCACCGAAACGCACTTCCCGGTCACCGTGCACGACCTGCAGGAACTCGCGGCACGGGCCCAGGCCCGGGAGCGCCTGCCACGAGAACTGCGGGATGCCCGCCGCGTCTGGACGGGTCGCACGGTGTTGGCCTCGCTCGTCGTGCTGCCGCTCCTCAACCGGGCCACCTGGGGACTGACCGGACTGCCCGGCTTCGGCGTCCTGCTCGCCCTGAGTGCCTGCGCCGGACTGGTGGTCTGGCTCCGGGCACCATGGTCGTTCGCGCGCGACGCAGCCGCCAGGGCGGAGGCGGAGGGCCGGCACCGGCTTGCCGCCGGTGGCGATCGCAGGCGGGTGTGGCTGGACGACGCGGGCGTGGGGCAGGAGGACGCGGTCACTGTCGAGTACGCGGCGTGGCCCGCGATCGACCTCGTCGAGGGCCCCGAGCACTACTTCCTGCATGCGCCGGGGCACTTCGACGTGGTGCTCCCCCGACGCGTCCCCGGCGTGGAGGACTTCGTCGGGGCGGTCCGTTCCCGGTTGGCGGTTGGTCCCACCTGAACCGGAAGGGGACGGACCTTGCGAACCGGAAAGGAACCGTCCCCGCGAACCGGAAAGGGGACGGTTCCTTTCCCGTTCAAGTCTTCCCTTGTCAGAGGGCTGAACCGAACAGGAACCGTCCCCGTGAACCGAATAGGGGACGCACCATGCGAACCGGAAAGGAACCGTCCCCGTTCAGCCCGGCGACGTGGCGGGGACGGTTCCTTTCCGGTTCAGGGCGCGAGGCGCTCCTTGAGCCAGCGGCCGTCGTCGAGTCGGAACCGGACGCGGTCGTGCAGGCGGGAGCGGCGGCCCTGCCAGAACTCCCAGGTGTCGGGGACGAGCCGGTAGCCGCCCCAGTGCGGCGGACGCGGCGGGTTCAGCCCGTAGGTCGCGGAAGCCTTGGCCGCGTTCGCGAGCAGCACGCCCCGGTTCGCGATCACCTCGCTCTGCGGGGACGCCCAGGCACCGATCCGGGAATCGAGCGGACGGGTGGCGAAGTAGGCGTCCGACTCCTCCGCCGAGGTCCGCTCCACGCGTCCCTCGACCCGCACGACGCGCTCCTGCAGCACCCAGTGGAACTGGACGGCGGCCTGCGGGTTCGCGGCCAGCTCACGGCCCTTGCGGCTGTCGTAGTTGGTGAAGAACACCAGCCCCCGCTCGTCGGCCGTCTTCAGCAGCACCACCCGCGTGGACGGACGCCCGTCCGGCCCCACGGTCGCCAGCGTCATCGCCGTCGGCTCGGGAATGTCGCCCGCCACGGCCTCGTCGAACCACCGCTGGAACAGCGCCAGCGGCGCGCTGCCGGCGTCCGCCTCGTCCAGGGTGTCGCGGCCGTAGTTCTTGCGCAGGTACCTCAGGTCCACGCGGCCAGCCTAGGCGTCAACAAGCTGTGACGTTTGCTCCCGAACTCGGCAGGCAACATCACTCCTTGTCCACCTCAGCGCGCCAGCGACTCGGTGACGTCCGGATCGCCGTACGGCGAGTGCCGGGTGATCGTGCGTCCCGGGTGCAGGGACGCGTCGGAGGTGTAGCGCTCGTACAGCGCGGCCTCGGCGTCCGCGTCGCCGGCGTCGGCCCGCTCGAGCAGGTCGGCGAGTTCGTCCAGCTCCTCCACCGACGGACGGGCGCCCCAGTCGTCCCAGAGCAGCAACTCGTCGCCGTAGCGGTGGGCCACCTGGAACACGACGTACTCGCCGATGAAGTCCGCCCCCTTGAACGGCAGGCTCGGGTCCACGCCGTAGGCATCGGCGTCGAGCGTTCCCGCCCGGTGGCCGCGCCACGCCTGGGCCGCGGTCTCGAACGGCGCGCCGGCACCGCACGGCAGGTCGCGGACGTCGAACGCGAAGCCCTCCGGGGTGAGTTCCGGGTCGGTGCGCACCCACCGCCCGCCGTCGAGGTACTCCACGACGACGTGGTCGTGGTGGAACGGCGGGGCGAAGTAGCCGGCGAAGCCGACGACGGTGCGGGCCGGGACGCCGCGTGCCCGCAGCGCGCCCACCAGGAACAGCGAATGGTCCCGGCAGCACCCGGCCACCTTCGAGGTCGTCTCGCGGGGCTCGGTGAGAGGCTCCGGGTGGCGCGCCCGGTCGAGGTCGAGGATGCGCTCCAGCCAGCGGCTGTCGATCTCACCGCGCCGGGCGGGCGGCAGGTCCGGGAACTCGGCCCGGTAGTGCACGATCGTGTTGCGGGAGGCCGCGCACAGCGCGTCCACGTCGTCAGGCAGGGGGCGCAGCCGGTCGGCGTGCCGGCCCGGGTCGGAGTAGGGCGACTGCCGCCGCCAGAGGTCCATGAACTCCATGGCGACAGAGTGCACCACCCCCCGGGGAGCGTCCATCACCCCCCGGCGTACTGCTCAGCCGGGTTCCCCGCGGACGGTAACGGTCGGCGGCCGGTCGCCGCGGATCGAGGCGACCATGTCGGCCACCTGGCGGGTGGCGGCGACGTCGTGGGCGCGGAACACCGCCGTCCCGAGCCAGCCGGCGATCGCGGTGGCGGCCAGCGTGCCGAACAGCCGCTCGTCCACGCCCAGATCGAGGGTCTCACCGACGAAGTCCTTCCGCGACAGCGCCTGCAGCACCGGGTGCCCGAGCGCGGCGACCGCCCCGGTGGCGCGCAGCACCCGCAGCGAGTGCCGGGTGGTCTTGCCGAAGTCGAGGGTCGGGTCGACCAGCACCCGTTCGGCGGGGACGCCCGCCGCGATCGCCCGCGCGGCGCCCGCGGCGAGGGTGGCGAGTACATCGCGCACGACGTCGTCCGGGTCGGGCCCGTAGCTCACGTTCACCGGGTCGGTGCGCGGCGGCAGCCCGCCGGTGTGGGTGACCACGTACCCGGCACCGATCTCGGCCGCCACATCCACCAGTTCCGGGTCGGCCCCGGCCCAGGTGTCGTTGACCAGGTCGACGCCGGCCTCGGCGCAGGCGGACGCCACCTCCGAGCGCCACGTGTCGAGGCTAAGGATGACGTCCGGGTGCCGCTCACGCACGGCGAGCAGGAACGGCCGGACCCGCCCGATCTCCTCCTGTGCCGAGACCTCCGGTCCGACCTGCCCGGCGCGGACCCCGCCGACGTCGACCAGGTCGGCGCCCTCGGCGAGCAGCCGGTCGACCGCCGCCAGACCCGGCTCGAGGTCGG
>JBDHZJ010000319.1:0-3672 GCA_039811825.1 Propionicimonas sp. | reverse complement strand
CCCAGCCAGAGCCCTGCGATCGCGCCGAAGCCGGTGCCGATCACGCTCAGCAGCAGCGACTCCGCCATCACCATCCGCCGGATCTGCCGCCGGGTGGCCCCGACCGCCCGCAGCATCCCGATCTCGCGGGTGCGGGCGAGCACGCTGATCGCCAGCGTGTTCACCAGCGCCAGCAGGGACGGCAGCGCCAGCGCGGCCACCAGCACGTCGAAGATCACGATCGTGGAGTCGAACGTCTTCATCTGCTCCGCCCGCCACGACTCCGACTCGTACAGCCGGAACGCCGGGTAGTCGGCCACCACCTTCGCCAGCAGGGCCCTGGTCGTGTCCGCGTCCGCACCCGCCGTCCGGTTCGCCATCACGAGCACGTCGGAGGTCGCGTTGAAGTCGCGCTCCAGGTTCGCCTGGGAGGTGTACAGCGTGGACAGCTTGGCGTTCAGGTAGTCGTTGCCGATCCCGGCCAGGTGGTAGGTGCGCTGCCCGTTCGGGGTGTCCAGCAGCACGGCCTGGCCCACCTCGAGGTTGTGCTGGGTGGCGTAGATGCCGTTCGCGATCAGCCAGCGTCCCGAGTCGAGCAGGGTGACCGCCGCGTCGGAGGAACCGGTGTTCCAGTCGAAGTCGGCCACGCTCAGGTAGGTCTCAGGGTCGATCCCGAACACCTGTACGTCGCCCCCGTCCGAGCTCGCCTGCGCCAGCCGCAGCGTCGACACCGCGCCGATGCCGGAGACGGCCCGCACCTGGGCCGCGAACTGCGGCCCTGCGGCGACGTTGCCCTGGCCGAGGATGATCGACTGCGGGATCAGCAGGTAGTCCGAGGACAGCGACTTGTCCAGGTAGCTGGTGAAGCCGGCGAAGATCGAGGTGACCATGCTGATCGTCGCCACGATGGAGGCCAGCCCGAGCATCACCGCGGTGACCGTGATGCCGCTGCGTCCGGGGTTGCGCTGCAGGTTGCTGCGGGCGATCGCGCCCTCGCGGGAGAACAGCACCTCCAGCGGGTGGGACGCCCACTCCGCGATCGGGTTCACCACCGCCGGGGCCACCATCGCGAAGCCGACCAGGAACACCACCGCACCGAACCCGATCAGGCTCGACTGCCCGGTGGTCAGGCCGAAGAGGGACGCCACCACGAGCCCGGCGCCGATCCAGGCCCGCCGGCCGACCCGGCGCTCGTACACCTCGCCGAGCTGGGGACGCATCGCCTCCAGGGGGGTCACCCGTCCGGCCGCCCGGGCGGGCAGCACCGCGGCGGCCACGGTCACGCCCACCCCGAGCAGGATCGAGGTGACCCACGTGGCCGGGGTGAACACCGGCCCGCCGATCTGGATGTGGATGAACGACTCGACGATCGGCGCCATCGCCATGAAGTAGCCCCAGGCCATCGCCCAGCCCGCGACGATGCCGAGCCCGGTGCCGAGGATGCCCTGGAACAGCGACTCGGCCAGGAACAGGCGCATGATGGTGCCCCGGCGCGCCCCGACCGCGCGCAGCATGCCGATGTCGCGGCGCCGTTCGGCCACCACGGTGCGGAACGAGTTCGCGATGATGAACCCGGCCGTGGCCAGGGCGAAGACGCCGAACATGTTGAACGCCACCTGGGCGGTCTGCAGGGAGGCGAGCAGGGTGGACTCGGTGGACAGCCCACCCACCCGGTAGTCCGGGCCGAGGGCCGCGGCCACCTCCTGCTCGACCTGCGTGCGGTCCGCGCCCGGCGCGAAGGCGGCCTCCACCTGGGTGATTCGCGTGCCGAGCCCGAGCAGCTGCTGCGCCGCGGGCAGCGTGACGAAGACCTGCTCCTGGCCCGGTACCGTCGCGGTGGTGAGCAGCCCGGCCACCGTGAACCGCGCGGTGCCGCCGGCCGCGGGCAGGACGAGCTGGTCGCCCAGGCCGAGGCCGAGCTGGTCGGCCAGGTCGGAGTTCATCACCACGGCCGCGTTGTCACCGGGCCCCAGCATCCGTCCCGACGCGAGCGGGTAGTCGTGCACCTTCCCGGTCGTGGCCAGGTCGACCCCCACCACCACGAGCTGGGCGAGCGCGTCGGTCGCGGCGTCCGCGGAGCGGGGGAGCGGGACGGTGCGCTGCACACCGGGGCTGGCGAGGCGCACCTGAGGCACCCGCAGCACCGTGTCCACCACGTCCGGCCGGAACGGCTGGTTGTAGGCGCTGGTCACGGTCAGGTCGACCTTGCCCGCGGCGGAGAGCAGGTTGTGGGTGAACGCCTCCATCATCGCCGGCAGGATGCCGTTCAGCCCGAAGGTGAGCATCACGCCGAAGACGACCGCCAGCGTGGTCAGCAGCGAACGGGCGCCGCGACCGCGCAGGTACCGCCAGGCGAGCGTGAGGGTCATAGCAGGCCGGCCCTCTCCAGGGCGTTGCGGGGGCCGTCGTGGCTGCCGTCCAGCTCCACGTCGTCGACCACCCGGCCGTCCCGCATCAGCACCAGTCGCTGGGCGAAGCTGGCGATCCGGGGGTCGTGGGTGACCATCAGCACGCTGCGGCCCCACTCGGTGCTGACCTGGCTGAGCAGTTCGCCGATCTCGCCGGCCGAGCGTGAGTCCAGGTTGCCGGTGGGCTCATCGGCCAGCACCAGCGCCGGCTCGGTGGACAGGGCACGGGCGATCGCCACCCGCTGCTGCTGCCCGCCGGAGAGCTGGTCGGGCCGGTTCTGCAGGCGGTCGCCGAGGCCCACCCGCTCCAGCCACGCGACGGCCCGCTCCTCGGCGTCCTTCGCTCCGTCCAGCCGCAGCGGCAGCGACGCGTTCTCGACGGCGGTCAGCACCGGGATCAGGTTGAAGAACTGGAACACGAACCCGATCCGGCGCCGGCGCAGTTCGGTCAGCCGGTCGTCGGGGAGGTCGCCGAGGGCCTGGCCGTCGATGCTGATCGCGCCGTCCGTGGGGCTGTCCAGGCCGCCGAGCAGGTTGAGCAGCGTCGACTTGCCGCACCCGGAGGGGCCCATCACGGTGATGAACTGCCCCTCGGGCACCCGGAGGTCGACCGCGTCGAGCGCGGTCACCTCGGCCACGCCGCTGCCGTAGATCTTGGTGAGTCCCGCGATCTCCACGATCGCGGACGGCTGTTCGCTCATCTCCGGCTCACTTCGGGGAGACCCGCTGGCCGTCGGACAGGGTGGGCGCACCGGTGGTGACCACCCGGTCGCCCTCCGACAGCCCGCTCAGCACCTGGGCCACGGTGTCGGTGGACGCGCCGATCTTCACGGCGGTGGCGTGCGCGACGTCGTCGGAGTCGAGCACGAACACCGTCTTCACCTCACCGCTGGTCAGCACCGCCTCGATCGGGACGGTGAGCGCATCGGGGATCGACTCCACCTCGATGTCGGCCGACCCGCTCATGCCCTGGAACAGCCTCGCCTCGCCGGCGTCCAGCGAGACCCGTACCGGGAAGGCGACCGAGCCGGTGCCGGTGGTCACCGGGCTGGCCTGCACCCGCACGACGGCGCCGGTGAACGGGTCGTTGAAGGCGTCCAGGGTGACCGTGGCCGGCTGGTCGGCCTGCACCGCGGAGATGTCGCTCTCGTACACCTGCGCCTCGAACTCCATCCGGGTGGCGTCGACGACGGTGAACGGGGCCACGCCCGGCGTCAGCCCGGAGCCCTTCTCCACCGTGCCGTGCACCGTGACGGTGCCGGCGAACGGCGCGGTCAGGGTCGCT
>JBDHZJ010000318.1:0-3698 GCA_039811825.1 Propionicimonas sp. | reverse complement strand
CAGGGAGGGCCCGGTACCCTTGTCCGGTGCGTTTCCTCACCGGCAAGCCCGAGTACGACCTGACCTACGACGACGTCTTCATGGCGCCGCGCCGCTCCTCGGTCACGTCGCGCCTCGACGTTGACCTGACCAGTGCCGACGGCCTGGGGCTGCCGCTGCCCCTGGTGGTCGCGAACATGACCGCGATCGCCGGCCGCAGGATGGCTGAGACGGTGGCCCGCCGCGGCGGCATCACGATCATCCCCCAGGACCTCCCGGCCGACATCGTGGGCACCACGATCGGGCGGGTGAAGGCCGCGCACACCACCTTCGACACCGCGCTCACGATCGGGCCGCACGCCACCGTCGGCGAGGTGCTGATGCTGCTGCCGAAGCGCGCCCACGGCGTGGTCGTCGTGGTGGATCGCGACGGCGCCCCGCTCGGCACGATCTCCGAGTCCGAGGCCGAGGGGCTGGACCGGTTCGCGCAGGCGCACGAGGCGATGACCACCGACCTGACCATCATGAGCCCGGACGCGACCCCCACCGAGGTGTTCGACGAGCTCGCCACCCGGCGCCACAAGGCCGCCCTCGCGGTCGCGGACGGCCGCCTGGTGGGCCTGATGACGGTGAAGGGGGCGCTGCGGGCCGCGCTGTACGCGCCGGCGCTGGACGCGTCCGGCCGGTTGCGGATCGGGGCGGCGGTCGGCATCTCCGGCGACGTGGAGCACCGGGCGGAGACCCTGCTGGAGGCGGGCGCGGACGTGCTGGTGATGGACACCGCGCACGGCCACCAGGAGCGGATGATCTCCGCCGTCCAGCGCTGCCGGGCCGTCGTGGCGGCGTCCGGGCTGGACATCCCGATCGTGGCCGGCAACGTGGTCACCGCGGACGGCACGGCCGACCTGATCGAGGCGGGCGCCGACGTGGTGAAGGTCGGCGTGGGCCCCGGCGCGATGTGCACCACCCGGATGCAGACCGGCGTCGGCCGGCCGCAGTTCTCCGCGGTGCTGGAGTGCGCGCAGGAGGCGAGCGATTCCGGGAAGAGCATCTGGGCGGACGGCGGCGTCCGGCACCCGCGCGACGTGGCCCTGGCTCTGGCGGCCGGTGCCGGCGCGGTGATGATCGGTTCCTGGTTCGCGGGGACGCACGAGTCCCCCGGCGAGCTGTTGTTCGCCTCCGACGGGCGCCCCTACAAGGAGTCGTTCGGCATGGCGTCCGCACGCGCGGTGCGGGCCCGCACCCGCACCCAGTCGGCGTTCGACCGGGCCAGAGCCGCGCTGTTCGAGGAGGGCATCTCCTCCTCCCGGATGTACCTCGACCCGGCCCGGCCGGGCGTCGAGGACCTGCTCGACTTCATCACCTCCGGGGTGCGCTCGTCGTGCACCTACGCGGGCGCCCGCACCCTGACCGAGTTCGCGTCCCAGGCGATCGTCGGCGTCCAGTCCGCGTCCGGCTACAACGAGGGCCGCCCGCTGCACTCCAGTTGGTGAGGAGCGAGGGCGAGCCCGACCGCCTCAGGCGTCGAGGAACCGCGCGATCGCCCCGGCCAGCTCGGCGGGGTGGGTGAGCGCCAGATCGTGCCCGGCCCCCTGGATCGTGACGCTGGTGAGACCGGGGAACAGCGACGATGCCCAAGCCCTGGTCTGGTCGAACCACGGCCCGCTCTCGGTTCCTCCCACGTACAGCACCGGGGCCGCGACCCGTTCGGCCTTGCCGCGCCCATACTCCCAGGCGACCAGTCCCGGGATGTCCCCGGCGAAGAAGGCGGCAGCGTCCCGCTCGATCCGGGCGACGGAGCCCGGCGCGAGCGACTCCTGGCGAGTCCTCCAGTCCGGCCCGACGGTGGCGGCCATGAAGGACTCCAGTGCGACCCGCGTCCCCTCGCGCCGAAAGGTGTCGAGCAGCACGCGGTTCGCGGCCAGAAACTCTGCGGCGGCCGGGACGTGTCGCGGCGGTGGCTCCACGATGGTCAGGGTGCGGACCGCCGAGGGAGCCGCAGCGGCCAGCTCGAGGGCGACCGCAGCCGAGTAGCTCGCCCCGATCACGTGGGCGGGGGCTGCCTCCATCGCGGTCAGGACGGCCAGGCAGTCCTGCGCGTCAGCCCCGATCGAGGCCGCTGGCCCGGTTGCTGCGCTCGCCCCGTACCCCCGCCGGTCGAACGTGATCAGGCGGTACCGGTCACGCAGCGACTCCTGCCGCATCAGCAACGCCAGCTCGTCCACCGCCAGGGCGGTCTGCACCACCAGGACCGGTTCCCCGGAACCGCTGGCCCGAACGGCGAGGTCGCCCCGGTCCGTCCGGACCTCGGTGTGCCGCATGGACCTACCGGGTGAGTCCCACCGGGCAGTGGGCGTGCGCGAGGACGCCGCGGGCGAGGCCGCGCAGGTGCTCGGGGTGCACGCCGAGGATCAGCAGGTCGACCGAATCGCTCAGCGCGATCAGCTCGTCGATCGGCGTGCCGATCAGCACGTCGAGGTCGATCGCGGTGTCCGGGTGCTGCTCGCGCAGCGGGCGCAGGTGCTTCTCCAGCTCGGCCGTGGAGTCGGCCAGGGCGGACGCCTGCGTCCCCACCTCGGCGGGTACGACGTGCACCACCCGCAGCCGCGCCTTGCGCAGCGTGGCCTCCGCCGCGCCCCAGTCGAGGGCGTTGCTGTGCGGCGGCCACGAGCTGATCGCGACCGCGACCGTGCCCTGCCCGCCGGTCTCGTGCGGTGTGGAACTGGCCGAGATCACGATCACGGGGCACTCGGCCATCGCGGCCACGGCCACGCTCGTCGAGCCGACGAACATCCGCTCCAGGCCACTCATCGAACGGCGCCCGACCACCAGCAGGTCGGCCTTCCCGCTCAGTTCGGCGAGCACCTCCGCGGCCTTCCCGACCTGGACGTCGAGGGTCATCAGCTCGCGCGGCAGCCCGAGTTCCCTGGCGACCCCGACCGCCTCGTCGACGACGTCGCGCCCGGCGTCCTCCAGGGCATCGGTGGTCACCACCAGCTCCCACATCCCGGTCACCATCGCGCCCGGGTCGGCCACGTTCACGATCCACAACGCGGCACCCGTCGCGAGAGCGGCGCGGGTGGCGTAGCGCACGGCGCGCAGGCCGTCCTCGGAGCCGTCCACGCCCACGAGGATCCGACGCACGACGTCACTGGCATGCTCGGTGTTGCTCATACTTCGACCATGCTCCGCGCCGGTACCGGTGTCAATGGCCCGGGGCGGCCACCAGCGGCGATGTGCGCCGCCGGGCAAGGTCGACCAGCATGGGCGAACGGAACGCCCGCAGCGTGATCACGAGCACCGATCCGTCCAGGTAGAGCCCGAGGTCGGCGTCGATCCCCGGCTTCTCCCACCCGCAGTCCTGGCACGACCGCCACCCGTCAGCCAGCGCGGCCCGGCGGGCTTCGGCGAGTGCGCGCCGCGCCCCCGCCGCGGACGCGAGCTGAAGCCTGCGGCGGACGACGACGAAGTCGATGTGTCCGGACACGATGGACGACTCGGCGTCCTCCCCGACCACGGGGGACGAGAGCGGGTGCGGCTGCCAGGTCGCGAACTCCTCGGCACCGAGGACGGCGAACCGCGGGTCGGTGCGATGGGCGGCCACCCTGCTCAGACCGACCGCCGCCGCAGCAGCAGTGGCGGCGCCGAGCCAGACCCAACCGCGCTGTGGAACGCTCATACCGGTCTCCCTGTGTCGGTGAATTCGAGCGTAGGAGATC
>JBDHZJ010000317.1:0-3700 GCA_039811825.1 Propionicimonas sp. | reverse complement strand
AGAACTTCGGCAACGGCCGCTACGCCCGCAACCTGCTCGAGGCCGCGGTCGGACGCCACGCCTGGCGGCTGCGCGAGGTCGCCGATCCCACCCTCGAGCAGTTGCGGACGCTGCTGCCGGAGGACCTCGTCGACGATGCGCCACCCGCCCCGGAGCCCGTGCCGGACGACGACCCGACCCACCTGACGCCGCCCGAGTCCGCCGGCCCGATCCCGCCGGTGGAGTTCCCGGCGCCGCCGGTGGAGCAGTCGTGAGCCAGGCACCGGTACGCCCGACCGGCCCGGGTCCGGCCACGCCGGCCGTCCCGTCCGGAGGCGTGCCGGCGCCCAGCGGAACGTCGACGCTGGACTTCCCGACCCCTGTGCCGAGCCGGACGCCCCAACTGCTGCAGCGCCTGCAGGTCGTGGTCGCGCTGGCCCTGCTGGTCGCGGGGATGATGAGTGCCTGGGTGATCGCCGACCTGCGCGCCGACCTCGCCGCCGCCCCGAACCTCGCCCAGCAGTACGCCCGGCTCGGCCAGGTGCAGCACGACCTGAGTGCTGCCGCCCGGCTGGCCGAGACGAGCGTGATCCTCGACGAGAACGCCGGCGGCGAGAACGCGAAGGCGTCCATCGAGCAGGTGGTCGCCGCGTCGGGCCTGCTCGTCCAGGCCGCGAAGGACCGCCCCCAGGACGCCGAGGCGCTGCAGGCCATCGGCGGGGGCGTGCTGCGCTACTCGCTCACCCTCGCCTCGGCCCTCGGCGCCTCCCCGGGCAAGGCCGGGCCGGTCCTCGTCAACGCCCGGGACCAGCTCGACGCGCTGCTCGGCGAGATCGACCAGCTCCAGGACCGGCTCGCCACCGAGGCCCAGACCCGGCCGTGGAGCCAGAACACGGCCGTCGTCACCCTGACCGCGCTGGCCATGCTGGTCGTGCTCGGGTGGGTCTCGTGGGTCGTCGCGCGACGCAGCCATCGCGTCCTGAACCCGGGCGTCATCGCCGCCGCGATCGCCCTGGTCGTCCTGATCGGCATCACCGCGGCCGCCCAGCTCACCGCCGAGTCCGCGTCGGACTCCAGCCGGTCCACCCAGTTCAGCCGGGTCGTGAACACGACGAACGCCGGGCGCCACCTGGACGCCGCGCAGCTGATCCTGACCACCGCCGTGCTCACCCGGACGTGGAACAACGCGACGGAGGCCGACTACACCGCCGCCTACAAGGCCGCCAGGTCGGCAGCGAACGCCGAGGGCCTCAGCGGGCTGGGATCCTTCAACGGAGCCGCGCAGCCCCTCGCCGACCACCTGTCCGCCGGCGAGTGGGCCCAGGCCCAGGAGGCGCTGCTCGCCACCGGCCGGGACAGCCTGAGCGGCGCTGCCACCACCCTCCGCGAGTCCGCCACCAGCGTGTCGGACAGCGCGGTGGCCGTCGCGGCCGCCGCACCGGCCAACGCCCGCGCGAACCTGATCGCCCAGCTGGTCTTCGTGATCGCGATCGCCCTGGTCGGCGCGGCCCTCGGCGTCCTCGGCCTCTACCAGCGCCTCCGGGAGTACCGATGAGCACCGTCTCCCCCGCCGCTCCGGGCCGGCTCGGCGTCGCCGCCCGCGCGTCCGACCTGCTCGACTACCTCGGCAGGCTGGACGCCTGGCTGGGCGAGCGCCGCAGCGAACTCGACGCGCTGGACGAGCAGATCGTTCGCTCCGGGCGCCAGGCCGAGCTCACCGGCGACATGGGCCTTGCCCTCGCCCTGTGGCAGGCCGCCAAGACCCGGCAGAACCTGCTGCTCGCCACCTGGGACTCGGGCCGGGTCGGGCCCCAGGAGCTGGAGCGGCTCTCCGCCCTGATCTGGGGGCGCCTGGACACCGCGGGCAGCGAGGTCGCCCAGCTGCAGTCGATGGCGGTCTCCCTGCCCGAGGCCGGACGGCTCTGCGACGCCCTGGTCGCGCAGTTGCGCACCCGGCTCGACACCGACCCGAACGCCGAGCAGCAGCAGATCCGGCTGCGCGACCTGCGCGCGCAGCTGGAACGGATCCGCGACCAGCTGAAGCTGGAGCCGCCCGCACTCGCCCCGACGTCGCAGGCGAAGCTCGCCACGCTCGCCGCCCGCACCGCAGACCTCACCGACAAGCGGCAACGGGGCGGCGACATCGGCGGCCTGCTCGGCACCCTGGAGATCGACGCGGCCCGGCTCGAGCGCGACCTGATCGTCGGTGCGGCCCGGCGCCGGGAGGCCCGCGACCTGCTCACCCGGGCCCGGGAGGAACTCGCCGAGGCCTCCGCCCGCGAGCAGGCGGTGCGCGCGCTCGCCGTGCAGGTGGCGGCGGCCGTCTGGCCCGCGCCCGCGACCGTGGTGCCGAGCGTCGCGGGACTCGGGCCGGTGCCCAACACCCGCGCCGCGCTCAGCGGCTACGTCGACGCCCTCACCCGGCTGGACGGCCAACTGGCGGAGGCCCACACCGCGCTGACCCGGGCGCTCGGCGAGCGGGACGCCGCCACGGCCCTGCTGTCCGCGCTGCAGGCCAAGGCCGCGGCCCTCGGCCACTCCGGCGACGCCCAGCTGGTCGCACTCGCCTCGACCGTGCGGGGCGCGCTCGCCGCCACCCCGGTGGTGCTCCCCGTCGCCCAGCAGTTGCTCGCCGCGTTCTCCGCCCAGCTCGACTACCTGTCCGGGAACCCGCGATGAAGTGCCGCCAGCCGGGCTGTACCGGCACCATCGTCGACGGCTACTGCGACGTCTGCGGCATGCCGGGCGTCTCGATGCCGGTCGGGAACGCCGTGCCGGGCGCGCGTCCGTCCGTCCGGCCGACCGGGGCGTGCCGCCAGCCGGGCTGCCCCGGCCACATCGTCGACGGCTACTGCGACGTCTGCGGGTCGCCGGACGCCGAGCCGGTGCCGGTCGCGGCCACCGCGTCGTCCCCCGGCTCGACCGCGACCCGGACCTCCATCCACCTCGGCTCGACCGCGCTCGGGTCGGCCAGGGCCACCTCGTTCGGCGGCCGCCCGACCCGCCACACCAGCGCCGACCGCCTGACCAGCGGCCGGATCGGGGCCGGGCTGACCCGGGTGCCGCCGGCCCCGGCGATCGACCCGTCCAAGGCGGTGCTGGCCAACCCGGAGGTGCCCCTCGACGCCCGGGTCTGCCCGCGCTGCGGCGCCAAGGTCGGCCAGGGCGGCGAGCACGTGGAGTCGCGCTCGGAGGGCTTCTGCCCGTCCTGCGGCGCGTCGTACTCGTTCACCGTGAAGCTGCACCCCGGCGACGTCGTCGCCAACCAGTACGAGGTGATCGGCGCGCTGGCCCACGGCGGCATGGGCTGGATCTACCTGGCCAGGGACCGCAACGTGTCCGGGCGCTGGGTGGTGCTGAAGGGCCTGCTCAACGCCGGGGACGCGGACGCCGTGGCCGCCACCATCGGCGAGCAACGGTTCCTCGCCCGGGTCGAGCACCCCCTGATCGTCGAGATCTACAACTTCGTCACCCACGACGACGCCGGCTACATCGTGATGGAGTACGTCGGCGGCCGCTCGCTGAAGCAGCTGCTGAAGCAGCGGATGACGGCCAACCACGGCGAGATCGACCCGCTGCCGGTCGACCAGGCGCTGGCGTTCCTGATCGAGATCCTGCCCGCGTTCGGCTACCTGCACGAGCTCGGCCTGCTGTACTGCGACTTCAAGCCGGACAACGTGATCCAGGTCGGCGACTCGCTGAAGCTGATCGACCTCGGCGG
>JBDHZJ010000316.1:0-3709 GCA_039811825.1 Propionicimonas sp. | reverse complement strand
GCTCAGTGGGCAGACATCCTGCTGGCACAACCCGAGAGCGGCGTCCTGCTGGGCGGGATCGCTGCGGCGGCAGCCCTGGACAACCAGGTCCGCGCCACGGATGGCATCGTCTACGCCACGGCTCTCGGCCCCGCCGTGACTCTGCTGCGCCTCAAGACGGACCCCACTCCGTTCCGCGTCGAGGTGCGGGAGCGCTTCTGGGGAGAGGCCCTGCCTACGCCCCAGCTGGGGCTCGTGCCTTCTGTGCTGATCTACGGCGACCTGCTCCGCGACGGCGACGCTCGTTCCCGCGATATCGCCGCCAACCTCAGGAGGAACGATGCGCACCTTCGCGCCCTTGGCTGAGGGCGACCTGCCCGTGCCGGGTGAGCTGCTGGACGCGCTCGTCGACGCGCTGGGGGCACCGTGCCGGTGGTTCCTCATCGGCGCCACCGCCCGAGACCTGGCGCTGATTCTCGGAGGAGTCTCCCTCCCCCGGCGCGCAACACGACGTCGACATCGCCATCGCTGCGCAGGACGCGCTCGGCTTCGGCACGATGCTGGCGACACTCGGCGAACCGACCCGGGCCTGGCAGCGCCGGAAACTCCTTGGGCAGCAGGTGGACGTCGTGCCCTTCGGCGCTCTGGAACGGGACGGCGAGGTCGTCATCCACGAGTCCAGCCTCACCGTGATCGGTTGCGCCGAGGCGGCGGCCAACGCTGATCTTGTGACCCTGCCGTCGGGCAGGGTGCTGCCCGTCGCTCCCCTCGAACTCATCGCCGTGCTGAAGCTCATCGCCTTCGCGGGACGACAACCCGCCCAGACCAAGGACGCCGACGATCTCCTCACGGTGCTGCGCGCCTCCTCGGAGGGCGTCTACGGCTATGAGACCTGGGAAGACGACCTCGCTCTGGCGGCCACCGACTTCGACCACCAACTGGCCGGCGCCAACCGACTCGGCCGTCGAGGCATCGCATGCTTCAACCACGACCGCGCACGGCGGGTCCTCGATGTGGCGGCGCAGATTGAGCCAGCATTACGGCTGGCCTGGCGGGGAGCCCACCGTGCGCTCCTGGACGCGTGGCTTGCCGGCATCGGAACAGGCGGCTGACTACTCGCGACCAAGGCCGGAGTAGTGTCGTCGGGCCGAGGGCGACATGTGCCAACGGTCGTTCTGCATGATCCGATGCGACTGCTTGGTTGCTCAGCCATCGTGTTCCTCTGGATCATCCTCCACTTCTACGGGGCTCACCGACGTCCACCCGCGGCGGCGCCAGTTCGTCGGCCACTGGAGTCTTGTAGAAAGCAAGGCAGAGGCCAACCATGTGAGGCCAACCAGTGCGAGGATTGACGCCACCACGAGCCATGGTCCCCAATCACCCGAAGACGCAGCCCACCGAAGAGGTGCCAGAACTCTGGCGAGTCCGCTCCCTTGCGGAAGAGAGGATGCGCAATCGAGCAGTTCGCGCAGTGTTGGGATCGCGACTAGCGCCGTAAGGATGGTTGCAATCCATGTCAACCGAAGTGCGCGCCTCGACTGGGCGGCTGCGTTCTTCGTGGCATAGGCCCCGGCCTGAAGCGCTACCGCACCTTCAATTGTTCGTCTCATTTCCTCTCCCCCAAGTTCAGTTAGGAGATGTTTCGAGATAACCGGCTCTTCACAATCCACGGTGTAGGTGGGGTCTGAATCCACCGGTCTCGAGCAGGCTGCGGGCGATGTAGTTGGTGAGGTTCCGGAAGCCGAGTGCGGATCCGCGGAGGTGTTCGAGGCGGCCGTTGATCGCTTCGGTAGGGCCGTTGCTGGTGCCGGGCCGGTCGAAGTAGGCCAGCACGTCACCGGCTCGCTGTTTCAGGGTGCGGCCGAGCGAACGGAGCTCGACGAGCGCGGGCGGGACGCCGCTGCTGAGGCTGGCGATGAGTCTTTTCATGAGGTCGCGGCCGCGTGCGGGTTCGGGGTCGCGGTAGGCGGCGATCATTCGCTGGTAGGCGGCCCAGGTGACCTCGACGGCGACGTGGTCGTCGTCGGCGAACAGGGCGTCGAGCCGGGTCTTCTGCTTGTCGGTGAGCAGGCTCGTGCCGGTGTGCAGGGTCCGCCGCGCCGAATAGAGCGGGTCGCCGGCACGGCCGCGGTGTCCGTGGAGGTCCTGCTGGATCCGGCGGCGGCACTTGTCGAGGGCGTCGCCGGCGAGGCGGACGACGTGGAAGGGGTCCATCACCGCGACCGCATCAGGCAACTCCTCACTCGCGGCGGTCTTGAAGCCGGTGAACCCGTCCATCGCGACCACCTCCACCCGGTCGCGCCAGGCCTGGTCACGCTCAGCCAGCCAGGTGGCGAACACGCTCTTGGAGCGGCCCTCGACCATGTCCAGCAGCCGTGCCGGCCCCTTGCCGGTACGTGGCCCGGTCAGGTCGATGATCACGGTCACGTACTTGTCGCCGCGTCGGGTGTGCCTCCACACGTGCTCATCCACGCCGATCGTGGTGACACCGTCGAACCGGCAGGGGTCGTTGATCAGGACCCGCTTCCCCTCGGCCAGGACCGCGTCGTTCGCCGTGTTCCAGCTGACGTCCAGCCCTTCGGCGACCCGGGCCACCGTCAGGTGCTGCACCACGATGCCTTCCAGCGCCCACCGCAGGCCACGCCGCGACAGCTTCGCCCGCGGCTCGGCCGCCTTCGTGGTGTCCTGCCGCCACACATGCCCGCAACCCGTGCACCGATACCGGCGGACCGTGACCTCCAACAACGTGGGTCGCCACCCCAGCGGCTCGTGCGCGAGCCGGCGCACCACAGTGCCGCACGCCACGCCCTGGCAGCCACAACGACCGCACCACTCGTCCGGCTCCACGACCTGGCAGGCCAGCACCGCCCGCCGGGGCTCGAGCCGCTGCCCGACCACCTCCAGTCCCAGCTCGTCGACCCGGCAGAACGTGGTCAGGTCAGGGCAGGCGAAGGTAGCGTTGCGCACGTCGAGGTCTTTCGGATGGCCAGTGTGAGAACTCCCATCATCGGAAGACCTCGACCCCTACCCCGGCACCGACGCGCCGCCTCCGATCACACCCCCGCTACACCCTCGTTTGTGATGAGCCGGAATACCGCACACGGTCACATCCACGTCCGGCCACGCCAGTGTGAGTGACCTGCAGCGGCTCGCCGCCACGCCTGTCCCCGACCGGGTGGTGCCGATCCATACCGAGAAACAGGAGGGGGTTTCGGCGGTCAGCGTCGCTGCCGTGCCTGATCCTCGGCGACGCTCTGCATGATGCGTAGCTGCACTCGGGACAGCGCCTCGAGCCGGACGGATACAGGCAGGGCCTCGATCTCCTCGGCCGCCTGCTCAACCGCCTCTTCAAGGCTGGGTCGGCGGCGGCGAGGAGGCGCAACCTGAGCTACCGGAGCAGTGGCTTCCGCGCGCGAGCCCGCAGCCTGGGAGTGCACGAAAACCCGCGGCAAGTCCTCCTCGTTGCCGAACAGCTCGTCCAGCGACATACCCAAGACCCTCGCGAGGATCACGTGGTGCTTGGCCGACGGTAGGCGATACCCAGTCTCGATCTGGGAAATATAGGCGTACGACAGATCCGTCGCCTCAGCTAGTTGCTTACGACTCATGCCGAGCGATTCACGTCGCTGCGCGATCTTCTGCCCTAGCTCGAGATCGCCAGTCTTTGGTGAGGTTGCCATGGCTCCATCCCGTCCGTCAGGCCCATGATCTATGCTCTCCGAAGAGGAAG
>JBDHZJ010000315.1:0-3750 GCA_039811825.1 Propionicimonas sp. | reverse complement strand
GTCTGTGGTTCGGCCATGGTCAGTCTGCCTTTCGTTGAGTCATGTAGCGCATGAGGATTTCCTGGTCCGCGTCCGCCTTGGGGACGTCCGCGGTGATCACGCCGGCGCTGAGGGTGTAGATCCGGTCGCAGATGCCGAGCAGCTCGGGCAGCTCGGACGAGATGACCAGGACGCCCTTGCCCGCGTCGGCCATCTGGTTGATGAGTTCGTAGATCTCGTACTTGGCACCCACGTCGATGCCGCGGGTGGGCTCGTCCAGGATCAGCACGTCAGGGTCGGTGAACAGCCACTTGCCGAGCACGACCTTCTGCTGGTTGCCGCCGGAGAGCTTGTTCACGCCCTCCTCGATGTTGGGCGTCTTGATCCGCATCGCCTTCCGGTAGCGCTCGGCCGCAACGATCTCCTCGTTGTCGTCCACCACGCCCCACTGCTGGATCTTCTTCAGCCCTGCCGAGGTGATCGACTCCCGGATCGTGTCGAGCAGGTTCAGGCCGAGGCTCTTGCGGTCCTCCGTGACGTAGGCGAGGCCGAGGTCGATCGCCTGCTGGACGGTGCGGATGTGCACCTCCTTGCCCTTCAGCGCGATCCGGCCGTCCAGCTTCTGGCCGTAGGTCTGGCCGAACACGCTGCGGGCGAACTCGGTGCGTCCCGCACCCATCAGGCCGGCCAGGCCGACGATCTCGCCCTGGCGCACGCTGAGCGAGGCGTTGTTCACGACCAGGCGCTCTGCGTCGTCGGGGTGCGCGACGGTCCAGTTCTTGATCTCCATCAGCATGTCGCCGATCCTCGGCGTGTGCTCCGGGTACCGGTGCTGCAGGTCACGTCCGACCATGCCGCGGATGATCCGGTCCTCGTTGACCCCGTCGGCCTCGATGTCCAGCGTCTCGATCGTGAGGCCGTCGCGGATGATCGTGATCGAGTCGGAGATCGCCTCGATCTCGTTCAGCTTGTGGCTGATCATGATGCAGGTGATGCCGCGCCCCTGCAGTTCCTTCAGCAGGCCCAGAAGGTGCTTGGAGTCCTTGTCGTTCAGTGCTGCCGTCGGCTCGTCGAGGATCAGCAGCTTGACGTCCTTGCCCAGCGCCTTCGCGATCTCGACCAGCTGCTGCTTGCCGATGCCGATGTTCTTGATCTGCACATCGGGGTCCTCGTCGAGTCCGACGTGCTCCAGCAGGGTCTTGGCCCGGCCGTTGGCCGCGTTCCAGTCGATCACCCCGCCCCTGGCCTGTTCGTTGCCGAGGAACATGTTCTCGGTGATGGTGAGCTCGGGGATTGTTTGGTGCTTGCCAGGCCCGGGAAGTCCCCGGCCCTGGCGCTATTCAGTTGTGTGCGGACCGGCTGGGGGTCAGAACCCCATGGCCAGCCGGTGGTAGGCGTTGTTCCAGCGCAGTTCCTTGATGAACTGGCCGGTCCTCGTGTCCTCGCCGATCATGGCGAGTTCGATGCCGATCATCTCGGCGAGGTCGGTGAGGTGCTCGGTGGTGAGCGCGGTGGACAGCACCGTGTGGTGCGGCCCGCCGGCGGACAGCCAGCACTCGGTGGACGTGGTGAAGTCGGGCTTGGCCTCCCACACCGCGCGGGCGACGGGAAGCTTCGGCATGTCGGCCAGCGGCGGCACGACGGTGATCTCGTTGCCGACCAGCCGGAACCGGTCGCCGAGGTCGCACATGCCGACCACGAACCCCTCGCCCGGCTCGGCGTCGAACACCATCCGGACGGGGTCCTCGCGGTTGCCGATGCCGAGCGGGTGGATCTCGATCCGCGGCTTCCCGACCGCGATGGACGGGGAGACCTCGAGCATGTGCGCGCCCAGGGACAGTTCGCGTCCGGGCTCCAGGTGGTAGGTGTAGTCCTCCATGAACGAGGTGCCGCCGGGCAGCCCCGCGGCCATCACGCCCAGGGTGCGGCCCAGCACGGCGGTCTTCCAGTCGCCCTCACCGGCGAACCCGATCCCCTCGCCCTCGAGGCGCTGCACGGCCAGGCCGGGCAACTGCCGCAGCCCACCGAGGTCCTCGAAGTTCGTGGTGAACGCCCCGAACCCGCCCTCGACCACGAACTTCCGCAGCGCGACCTCGATCCGGGCGCCGTAGCGCAGCGACTCGTGCCGGTCCGCGCCGGGGTGCAGCTCGGGCGCCACGTCGTAGAGGTCCAGGTACTCGGTGATCAGCGCGTCGACGTCGGCGTCGCTGACCTGGTTGTCGACCACGTCGACCAGGTCGTTCACGCCCCACGTGTTCACCGACACGCCGAACCGGCGCTCGGCCTCGACCTTGTCGCCCTCGGTCACGGCCACGTTGCGCATGTTGTCGCCGAAGCGGACCAGCTTCAGCGTGGCCACCTCGGCCCGGGCCAGCGCGGCCCGCGCCCAGGTCGCGATCCGGGCCACCACGCGGGGATCGGACACGTGGCCGGCGACCGTCTTGCGGGGCACGCCGAGCCGGGTGGCGATGTAGGCGAACTCCCGGTCGCCGTGCGCGGCCTGGTTCAGGTTCATGAAGTCCATGTCGATCGTGGCCCACGGCAGCTCCACGTTCACCTGCGTGTGCAGGTGCAGGAACGGCTTGGTCAGGGCGTCCATGCCCGAGATCCACATCTTCGCCGGCGAGAAGGTGTGCATCCAGGCGATCACACCCACGCAGTCGTCGTCGGCGTTCGCGTCCAGCATCACCCGACGGATCGCACCCGCATCGGTCAGGGTCGGCTTCGCGACGACCTCGACCGGGATCGACTCCGCCGCGGCGAGCGCGCCGGAGATCTGCGCTGACTGGTCCCGCACCTGCAGGAGCACGTCCTCGCCGTACAGGCCCTGGCTACCGGTGAGGAACCAGATCTGCTTGCTCATTTGGCACTTCCTTGTCCATAGACGTTCTGGTAACGATCAAAAAGCCTGTCGATGTCGGCCTGCGGGATCGGCACCGGCTCCCCCAACTGGCGCGCGATATGCACCGTGCGGGCCACGTCCTCGACCATCACCGCCGCCTTCACCGCGTCGCGGGCGTCCCGACCGATCGTGAACGGGCCGTGGTTGGCCATCAGCACCGCGCGGGACCGGCTCCCGGTCAGGGTCTCGACGATCCCGCGCCCGATCGAGTCGTCCCCGATCAGCGCGAACGGCCCCACCGGGATGTCCCCACCGAACTCGTCACCGATCATGGTCAGCACGCACGGGATCGGCTCCCGCCGCGCCGCCCACGCGGTCGCATAATCCGAGTGGGTGTGCACCACCCCCCCGACCTCGGGCATGTGCTTGTACACATAGGCGTGCGCGGCGGTGTCCGAGGACGGGCTCCTGGTGCCCTCGACCAGGTTCGCGTCCAGGTCGCACACCACCATCGCCTCCGGCGACAGGTCGTCGTACGACACCCCCGACGGCTTGATCACCAGCAGGTCGGCACCGGGCACCCTGGCCGACACGTTCCCCGCCGTCCACACCACCAGGCCGTTCCGCGGCAACTCCGCATGCAGCGCAGCAACCTCCACCTTCAAACGGTCGATCGTGTCCCGCAACTCGGCCGGGATCGCCGTCATCGCTGTCACCTCGCTGTGCTCTACGTGTTGGCGACATTACTGCTCGCCGGGCACGATGTTACCGTTATCACCACACGCGCTGCAGCATTTCTAGATAACAGTTTGATATCGGTAACACTGCTGAGCGTGCGGACGGGCGCAGCGGGCCTCACTGCCCGGTCCGCGACCTGTCGACGTGGCTCAGCGAACGCAGTCCGCGGTCGAGGTGCCAGCTGACGAACG
>JBDHZJ010000314.1:0-3755 GCA_039811825.1 Propionicimonas sp. | reverse complement strand
GTAGCCTGAGCACAGAAGTTCCGCCACGCGGAGGGAAGCCGGTGAGAATCCGGCACTGACGCGCAACCGTGAGCCGTCGTGGACGGCGAGTCGGGATGCTCCAACTGGTGGTTTGGCCCTGACCCGCTGTCGCGCACGCACGGGAGGCGGCGCAGACCGTCATCCCTCGCAAGCAGCAGAAGGATGACGACGATGAGCGTTCCCCACTGGCTCGAGAGATCACTGGACGAATCCCGCTACCCGGTGGCGGCCGCGCCCCGGCAGGCTCCCCCCGGCACGGTGACGGCGGCGAGCGTCCGCCCGTTCACCGCCGAGGAACTGGAGGCGGCCTGGGGCGAGTGGTCGGGCTACTCCCCCGGTCTCGCGGACGTGATGCTGGTGCTGGCCCGGACCGGTTTACGGTGGCGCGAGGCACGGGCGGTCACCGCGGCCGATGCCGACGCCGAGCGGATCACCGTCGCCCGGTCGGCCCGCGAGGGTGGCAGCGCCTGCCGCTACCCGGCCCACCGCGTCCGACGGGTGCCGGTGGACGCGCGGGTGCGCCCGATCCTGCAGCGCCTGCTGGCCGGGCGTGACGCGGACGAACTGCTGTTCGCAACCAGCCTGGGCGAGCCGCTGCGCCGGGCCCCGGTCCTGCGCCGGCTGAACTGGCCCGAGACCGGCCGCGGCCGACGCCTGCAGGACCTGCGCCACACCGCGGCGTCCCTGTGGCTGGCCGACGGCGCCGCGCCCGCCGATGTCCGCGACTGGCTCGGCTGAGCCGGGCGGCAGGACGGGGTGGACCGAGTAAGGAACCGTCCCCAACCCGGTCCGGACCAGGTGGGGGACGGTTCCTTACTCGGTCCACCTCAGCGGACGTTGAGGCCGCCGACCAGGACGCAGCGGCGCCGGCGGGCGAAGGTGCGGGTCGAGGTCAGGCCCTCACCGGTCGGGCCGGCGATCGTGAACGTGCAGTAGCCCTCGCCGCCGATGCCGATGCCGGCGAAGGACGGGCCGTTCTTGACGAAGATCGTGGTCTGGATCCGCTTGGCCATCTTCGTCAGGGCGTTCACGTCCGAGGAGTGCATCATCGCGGTGTGCCGGTTGCCGTGCTCGGCGATCACCGCGAGGTCCATGCCCTCGTCGACGTCCTTCACCCGCACGATCGGCAGGATCGGCATCATCAGCTCGACCCGCACGAACGGGTGCTCGAACGGCACCTCGGCGATGATCAGCCGCACTCCGGCCGGCGGCTCGATCCCGATCGCCTTCAGGATCTCGGACGCGTCCTTGCCGATCCAGCGGGCCGGGCGTAGGCGTCGTCCAGCAGCCGGCTGGACTCCGCGTAGGCGGTGGCGAGGTCCTCGGCGTCCATCGCCGCGCGCAGCACGGGGTAGCCCTCGGGGCGCTCGGACGCGGGCCCGGGCTCGGCCTCCTGCTCCCCCTCCGGCGGCCGGTGGTAGGGCACCAGGGTGAGCAGCGGCAGGCTCGGCGGGTCGGCCGGACGCTCCGTCGCCGCGCTCCTGCGGGTGCGGATGCCCTCGATGCCCAGGCTGAGCCCGAGCAGGGTCTTCGCCGCGGCCGCGATCCGGCGCAGGTTGGACGTCGGCACCTGCTCGTACAGCTCCAACAACTCGCCGTCCCTGCGCCAGCCCGAACTGCTGGTCAGAAAGTCGGGCTGCTCCGACTCGGGCACGCGGACCTGACCGCACAGGATGGCGCCGACGTACTTGTCGCCGTCGGTGACCGGCACCGAGAAGTCGACCAGGCCGGAGTGGCAGCGATACGCCTGCGGCGAGCCCTCGATCAGCGACTGGAGCCCGCCGTGGGCGTCGCAGCCGTGGCAGAGCTTGTCGCGCATCGGGTCGGTGCGCATCATCTGGCAGAAGTCGGTGAACGCGCACGCCGGAGTCACGGGTATGCCGCGGGTGTCGACAGCGACCGTTGCCAGTCCCGTCGCCTCGGAGAAGTCCTCGAGCATCTTGTGCAGCTGGTCGAGGTCCAGCACCTCTCCAATCCCAAGCTCAGCCATTGCGCCTCCGGTTGGATCGCCATCGAGACTAGTCCATCCGGGCCGGGGGGGGAGGTAGGCCGGTTTCGCGCCACCCCGGGCCCGCCGGGGCCGCCCCGACGGGCCCGGAAATCCGGTCGCGGCGGACGCGGCCGGCCATTGTGGCGCCCCTTCATTCGGCGCGTCCGGACAGATCCACACGAAACTCTCAGGCAACGGGACGGGTTTCACCCAAACGGGGGACTAGACTCGCCGCAGGTGATTTCGCCATTGGCGGTCCTTTAGGGATAGGGGACGCGGCCCCGCCTTCCATCCAGGGCGGGGCCTAGCCAATTCCAGCGCCTGTTCCGAGCGGCCGCGCGGGATCCCGACCGGCCTCATCGGATCCGCTCGAGGCCCTCCCGCAGCAGTGCCGGCTCATGCCACACCGGTAGCCGGACCATCGTGCGCTGGCCGCCGTGGGCGGAGAAGCTCGGTCCGGCCACGAGCTTCACCCCCTGCCGCTTGGCCCGCTCGACCAGGGCGAGCGCGTCCGTCCCGGTGTCGACCCACAGGCCGGCGCCGCCGTCGATCGGGTCCCAGCGCCATTCGGGGAACACCTCCGCGACCTGCTGCTCGGCCAGCGGCAGCGCGGCGGCCAGCATCTGCCGGCGTTCGCGGCGGGCGTCCGCCGTGCGCCGGATCAGTTCGGCGCCGATCATCTGGTCGATCACCGAACACCCCAGCTGGACGGCCTTGAGCAGCTCGGTGAGCGCCAGGATCCGGCTCTCCGACGCCCGGATCCAGCCGACCCGGATGCCGCCCCAGAACAGCTTGGAGCCGGTGCCGATCAGGATCATCAGTTCCGGGTCCACCAGCGGCGCCAGCCCCGGCACCAGCTCGGGCCCGCGCAGGGTGAGGTCCGCCGAGCAGCGGTCCTCGATCGTGACCAGGCCGTTCTGGTTGATGATCCCGGCGAGTTCGCGGCGCGTGCCGGCGGCCATCGTCCGTCCGGTCGGGTTGTGGATCCCGGTCTGGCAGTAGAGCAGCCTCGGCCGGGCGCGCAACGCCGCCCCGACCTGTTCGGGGACCAGCCCTCCCGCCCGCATCGGGATCCCCCGCAGCCGGGCGTTCGCCTCCCGCACCGCCTCCAGCGCGCCGCGATAGGTGGGCTCCTCGACCAGGACCAGGTCACCGGCCCCGACCAGGGAGCTGACCACGAGCCAGGTCGCCTGCTGCGCGCCCGCCGTGACCAGCACCTGCTGCGGCGTCGTCGGGAGCCCGTCCCGCGTCATCTGGTCGGCGATCGCCTGCCGCAGCAGCGGCAGGCCGCTGGGGAAGTACCCGTCGGTGGCCAGGTAGTCGTCCATCAGGCCGGACCCGGTGCCCGCCATCGCCGCCAGCGCGATCCGGGAACCCGGCAGCGCCCCCGTGGACAGGTCGATCAGGTCGGCAGGAGCCGCGGTGAAGGAGAACAGCCTGCCGCCGGAGTGGGTGTGCAGCTGGCTGCGGTCGGAGCGGACGCGGGAGCCCGATCCGCGCACGGCCAGCAGGTAGCCCCGTCCCTCGAGCGCGGAGTAGGCGGCGGTGACGGTGCCCCGGGACACCCCGATGGCGCTGGCGAGCACCCGCTGCGGCGGCAGCTGGACGCCCGCGGGCAGCAGGCCCGCGTCCACGAGCGCGACCAGTCCGTCCGCCAGGTCGTCGACCAGGCTCGCGGTGCCGCTGGCCCACCGCCCGAGCAGGTTGCTCAGTTCGTCGGCGGCGACGGCGGGTTGCGGCATGG
>JBDHZJ010000313.1:0-3769 GCA_039811825.1 Propionicimonas sp. | reverse complement strand
CCCAGGACGCGGTTGCCGCCGCCCTGGACGTTGTTGAACATGATGAAGAAGAGGATGCCGATGATCAGGAACGGCACGATGCTGTACAGGAACGTGCTCCACACCGACGGCTGCGGGTTCTCGCCGGTCCAGCTGTCCACGGTGCCGGCGCTCTGGCGCTGGTTGAGCCGGTCGATGATCGTCTGCACCTGGTCACCGACCCAGTAGGCGCGCAGCTTCTGCCCGTCCTTGGTGGTCACCTTGATCGACTGCTCGCCGTCGGTGAGGATCACCTCGCTCAGCGGGGTGTCACTGTTGATCAGCGCCACCACCTCGGAGGTCGGCTTGTCGACGTAGCCGCCGACGTTCCCCACGGCCTCGAAGATCAGTGCGATGGCCAGGAAGCCGAGCACGATCCAGAGGAGGGGGGATCGGAAGAACCCTTTAGGTTTCATTGCCTGCCTTCGTCAGCAATCGCGGTGCGCTACCAGAGGACGATACCGAAGGGCACAACCTTCCCACGCTGCCCGGACCCCGGGCGAGCGCCCGGCTCCGCTGTGGGCGTAACCGGCTCAGCTGTAAACGTGCGGGGCGAGGATGCCGACGTCGGTCAGGTTGCGGTAGCGGCCGGCGAAGTCGAGGCCGTAGCCGACCACGAACTGGTTCGGCAGGTCGAAGCCGACGTACTTCACGTCGATCTCGGCCTTCATCGCGTCGGGCTTGCGGAACATCGCCATGATCTCCAGGCTCGCCGGGTTCCGGGACGCCAGGTTCTGCATCAGGTAGGTCAGGGTCAGGCCGGTGTCGATGATGTCCTCGACCACGAGCACGTGCCGCCCGACCAGGTCGGTGGACAGGTCCTTCAGGATCCGCACCACGCCGGAGGACTGGGTGCCCATGCCGTAGGACGAGATCGCCATCCAGTCCATCGCGCAGTCGATGTGCAGGGCTCGGGAGAGGTCGGCCATGACCATCACCGCACCGTTCAGCACGCCCACCAGCAGCGGGTTCTTGGCGGCGTAGTCGTGGTCGATCCGGGCGGCGACCTCGGCCAGCCGCGCCTCGATGTCGGCCTTGGTGAACAGGACGGTCGACAGGTCACCGGTGATGTCAGCGGAATCCACGCGGTGACCTTACCCCTCCGTCCGAACCGCCGGCGCCGCGGCCGGGTTCACGGACCGGCGACGAGGCGTCCGTCCCTGCGGTGTACGCGGACGCCCGGCACCTCGGCCCGGCGCTGGCCCCGCCAGTCGGTGACCAGCGCCGTCACCGCGGCCACGTGGACCGCGGAGAGGTCGGTGGCGCCGGCATCCCGCAGCCAGTCGCGGACCACGCGTCCGCGCAGTGCCGTGGGCAGGCCGGCGAGCCGGTCGCAGTCCAGGTCGGGCGCGGGATGGGTGGCCCGCTCGGACGCCGCGAGCTCGTCGAGCAGGTCCGCGTCGGCCCGCAGCAGCGCCGCCGACCGCGCGAGCGCCTCCGCCACCCCCGGCCCCAGTTCGGCCTCGAGGACCGGCAGCACGCGCGTCCGGACCCGGACGCGGGCGAACCGGTCCTCGGAGTTGTGCGGGTCGGCCCACGATTCCAGGCCGAGTTCGGCGCACGCCTGCCGGGTGGTGGCCGCGCGCAGGCCGAGCAGCGGCCGGACGAAGCGACCGCGACGCTCCGGCATGCCGGCCAGGGAGCGGGCGCCGGAACCCCGCGCCAGTCCGAGCAGCACGGTCTCGGCCTGGTCGTCGAGGGTGTGGCCGAGCAGTACCATCTCGCCCGACGCCGCGGCCTGCTCGAGCGCGGCGTAGCGGGCGTCCCGCGCGGCCGCTTCGGGCCCGTCCGCACCCGGCGGGACGGCAACGGTGAGCACCTGCGCCGGCAGTCCGAGCCCCGCGAGCCGGTCGGCGACGGACGCCGCCAGCACGGCCGAGTCGTCCTGCAACCCGTGGTCGACGACCGCGGCCCGCACCGCGATTCCCCTGCGTCCGCCCACCACCGCGGCGGCCGCGGCGAGGGCGAGCGAGTCCGGGCCCCCCGAGCAGGCGACCAGCACCGGGCCGTCCAGCACCGCCTCGACGGCCTGCACGAGCTGGAGGGTGGCGGGCCCGAGGGCCCTGCGGGCCATCAGATCCGGTGCAGCCACAGCTGCGGGTCGTGGATCTCGGTCAGGGTCGGCAGCAGCCCGGGGGCGTCGAAGGCCCGGTTCAGCGTCTCGACCCCGGCGGCGTCGATCACCTGGCGGCAGAACTCCGCGCCGTCGCGGTACTGGTCGCGCTTCAGGTCGAGTCCGACCAGCCGGCGCACCCACGCGCTCCAGCCCTGCTGGTCGCGCCGCTCCTCGAACCCGCGCCGGATCGCGGCGTAGGTGGGCACCACGCGGGCGCCGACCCGGTCCATCATCACGTCGGCGTGCCCCTCCATCAGCGACATCACGGCGGTGACCTGGTCGAACGCCTCGCGCTGGGCGGGGTTGATGATCAGGTCGCGGACGCCGGCCGGGCGTCCGCCGTGCGGCCAGCCGAAGCGCAGCTCGTCGCCGGCGAGCAGCTCGCCGAACAGCCCGAGCAGGTGGGAGCGCAGCCACGGCGCCCGGCCGAACTGGAACCGGTGGGTCTCCTCGTGCAGGCAGACCCAGAGCCGGAAGTCGCGCGGACGCACCCGCAGTTGCTGCTCCACCGCGACCACGTTGGGCGCGACCAGCAGCAGCCGGGGCGAGGCGACGAACGGGTCGAACTGGCCGAGGATCCGCGACGCGACGAGGGCGAACACCCCTCCGGCCTGGGCACCGAGGGCTCGGGCCCTGGCCGCGGCGAGCGGCGAGTCGGGCGCCTCGGCGGTGAAGCCGTCGAGCATGGTGGCGGCCGACTCGCAGACCGCGTCCACCCAGGTGGCCCGGTCGATCACCCGGACGTCCGCGGGCGCCGGTTCGTCGAGCAGGGTGACCTCGGCGACGTGCGTCGTGGCGCGGGTCGCGGCGTCCCGGAGGTCGGCAACCACGTCGGCGATCCCGGCGGCGTCGAGTTCGGGGCCGGGCGGGACCAGACTGCGCGCGGTGGACGCGGCGAAGGCCCAGTCGATGGCCGGCAGGTGCTCCATGGCCCCCACCCTACGGCCGCCGGGACTCCTCAGCTGCAGCCGCAACGGGCGAGCGCCGCGGCCGTCCGGTCCAGCCAGTTCTGGCCGGTGGTCTGGCCCACGACGCCGTTCCCGATCTCGGCGAACACCAGCCGCCGGCCGTCCTTCGTGGTCAGGTAGCCGGCCAGCGCGCCGACGCCCTGCAGCGTGCCGGTCTTGGCGTGCACGTTGCCGCGGCCGATCCGCTCGACCGGGTCGTTGAACCGGGTCTTGAGCGTCCCGCTCCGGCCGGCCACGGGCAGGCCGTCCGCCAGGGCGCCCAGTTCGGGGGTGTTCAGCGAGGTCGCGACCACCCGCGCCAGCACGGACGGGGTGACCCGCCCCCGCTTGGCCAGGCCGCTGCCGTCGACGAGCCGCATGCCGTCGTCCCACAGCCCGTGGCCCTCGAGCCAGGCCTGCACGGCGGCGGTGGCGCCGTCGAAGGTGGGCTCCCGGTCCGCGGCGATCGCGACGTGGCGGGCGATCACCTCCGCGGCCAGGTTGTCACTGAGCCGCAGCGTGCGCGCGAGGATCGCCGAGAGCGGGGCGGACTGCACGGCGGCCACCGGTTCGGCGTCCGAGGGCGCACTCGCTGCGGCGACCCGGGTCACCCGTAGGCCCGCATCCCGGAGCCGCTTCGCGAACGCGTTCGCGGCGGTGAGCGCCGGCTCCGGGTCGGACTGCCAGG
>JBDHZJ010000312.1:0-3773 GCA_039811825.1 Propionicimonas sp. | reverse complement strand
ACCAGGCCGCCGATCACCACGATCGCCAGCGGCTTCGACACGAACACCCCGCCGCCGGTCAGGCCGAGGCTCATCGGGATCAGCGCGAACACCGTGGCCAGCGCCGTCATGATGATCGGACGCACGCGCAGCCGCGCGCCCGCCTGGATGGACGCGTCCACCCCGAGCCCGGCCTTGCGCTTCTGGTTGATCAGGTCGATCAGCACGATCGCGTTCGTCACCACGATGCCGATCAGCATCAGCAGGCCGATCATGCTCGGCACACCGAGCGCGGTGTCGGTGAGCAGCGACAGCCCCAGCGCGCCCGTCGCCGCGAACGGGATCGACACCAGCAGGATCAGCGGCTGCAGCAGCGAGCCGAACGTCGCCACCATGATCAGGTAGACGATGAAGATCGCGATCAGCATCGCCAGCCCCAGCTGCTGGAACGACTCGGTCTGCTGCTGGGAGACGCCGCCGATCCGGGTGGAGACGCCGTCGGGCAGGTCGAGCGCGGCCAGGCCCACCTGGATCTGCGTGGTGGTGGCGCCGAGGTCGGACGACTCCGAGTTCGCCGTGAGGGTCGCCGCCCGGACGCCGTCCACGCGGGTGATCATCGCGGGCGCCTCGACGATGTTCACGTCGGCGACCACGCTGAGCGGGATCGCGTCCGCGGTCGCCTCGCCGGCGTCCTTGCCCGCCTGGGTGAGCTCCTCCTGGGTGGCCTGGGCCTCCAGCGTCTTCGTCCGCGACTCGGCCAGACCGTCCAGTTGCTTGTCGATCGCGGTGATCCCGGCCTTCGACGAGGCGATCGCGCTGCTCAGCTGGGCCACCTGCATCGCGGCGGCCGAGATCTGCTGGCTGAGCACGAAGATGCCGGACGCCACCGGCAGGCAGTCCGGATCGGTCGGGGTCGTCTGGCACTTCGCCGGGATGGCGGCGAGCTGCTTCTGCAGGGACGCCAGCTTCTTCTTCGCCTTCTTCACCTGCGCGGTGAGCGAGCGCACCGCCTTCTGCGCGGACGCCTTGTTCTTCTTCAGCGTGCTGACCTGCGAGTTGTAGGCGTCCGTGGCCGCCCGCTTGGAGTCGGCCTGCACCCGGTCGGCGCGCCGCTGCACCTTGTCGGCGGCGTCGGTCTTCGCCTTGGCGTTCATCAGCTGGGTGACCGGCAGCGTTATGTCGCGCAGCTCGTCGATGTTCTGCACCGGCTGCTGCGAGCGCAGGTACACGTTCAGGGTGGTGTCGCCCTGTGCGAGGGTGCCGATCAGCTGGCCGCGCACCGCCCGCGCCACCGCCTGGCCGATGGACGCCTGGGTCATGCCCCGCTTGGCGGCCTTCTGCTCCTTCACGTCCACCGTGAGCATCTCCCTGGCGTCGCCGAGGTCGCTCTCGACGTTGGTCAGGTCGGGCACGTCCTTCAGCATCGCCAGCACCTGGTCGTTGGCGGAGGCGAGTGCTTCGGGGTCGGAGCTCTCCACGTACACGACCACGCCGGTGGCGCTGCTGCCGCTGCTGCCGATCGACACCTCGATGTCGCCGGCCTCGGGGCCGAGGTCGGCGATCTTCGTACGCAGCCGGTCGGCGACCGCGGTGGCGTCCGACCCGGCCTTGAGCGGAACCGTGAAGGTCGCCTGGTTGGTGTCGGCCTGCGCGCCGAGGAACGTGCCGGAGTAGCCGCCGATGCTGGTGGAGTACGCCTGCACGGCTGGTTCGGCGGCGAGCAGGGTCTCCATCCGCCTCGCCTCGGCGTCGGTCTCGGTCAGAGAGGTGCCCGAGGGCAGGGTCTGGGTGATGGTGAGGCTCTCGTCGCCCGTGTTGCCGATGAAGTCGGTCTTCAGCTGCGGGGCCAGCGCCAGGGTGCCGATGAAGATCGCCAGGGCGATGGCGAGCGTGATCCAGCGGCGGTGCAGGGCCCAGTCGAGGACGGGCAGGTAGGCCTTCTGCAGCCAGTTGTCCTTCTCCTCGGACTCGCCGCGGGCCGCGATCGCCGCCGCCTGCTTCGCGGTCGGCCGCATGAACCAGGACGCGAGCACCGGCACCACCGTCATCGCGACGAACAGCGAGGCGAGCAGCGCCACCGTGACCGCCACGGCGAACGGACGGAAGATCTCGCCCGCCTGCCCGCCGACCAGGCCGATCGGCGCGAACACGGCCACCGTGGTGAGGGTGGAGCTGGTCACGGCGCCGGCCACCTCGCGGACCGCGTTGGTGACCGACTCGCGGCCGAACTCGCCGTAGCTCTGGTGGCGCTTGATGTTCTCGATCACCACGATCGAGTCGTCGACGACGCGTCCGATGGCGACGGTGAGCGCGGCCAGGGTGAGGATGTTCAGGGTGTAGCCGCCGACCCAGAGCGCGACCAGGGCGATCAGCAGCGACAGCGGGATCGAGATGGCCGTGATCAGGGTGGGCCGGATCGAGCCGAGGAAGACCATGATCACCAGCACCGCCATCGCCAGCCCGATGCCGCCCTCGACACTGAGGTCGTGCACCGAGGCCTCGATGTAGGGGGCCTGGTCGAACACGGTCGTGAACTCCGCGCTGTTGCCCAGCTGGCGGGCCAGGTCGTCGGTCTCCGCGGCCACCGCGTGGGCCACGGTGACGGTGTTGGCCGACGGGTCCTTGGTGAGCAGCAGGGTGAGCGCCGACCGTCCGTTCACCCGGGAGACGTTGGTGGTCTCGACGGGCAGTTCCTTGACCGTGGCGACGTCGCCGAGCCGCACCGGGCCGTCGGCGGTCGGGATCCGGAGGTTCGCGATGTCGTCGGTGGAGGCGAAGGTGGAGCCGGTCTGCACGTCGTAGTTGGCGGTGTCGGTGCGCATGGTGCCTGAAGGGATCGCCATCCCGTTCGCGGCGAAGTACTGGCCGATCAGGCTCGGGTCGATGCCGTTGTTCTCGAGCTTGCGGGCGTTGTAGGTGATGATGATCTCGTGCTGCTCCTGGCCGCCGACGGAGACGTCGCGGACGCCGGGGACGGCGCGCAGCGCGGGCGCGACCACGTCGTCGACCTTCGCCGAGAGGGTGGTGAGGTCGTCGGCGGAGGAGAGGGCGAGCACGACCAGGGGAATGTCGTCGGTGCCGCCGGTGATCACGTCGGGGTCGACGTTGGTGGGCAGCGCGGTCGTCATGGAGTCGATGGCGCTGCGCAGCTTGGTGGCCATGTCGTCGGCGCCCAGGCCGTAGTCCCACTGGACGTTCACCTGCGAGACGCCGCTGGAGCTCTTGGAGGTGACGGAGGTGACGCCGTCCACGGTCTTCACCGCGGTCTCGATCGGCTTCGACACCTGCGCCTCGACCACGTCGGGGGCCGCGCCGGGGTAGACGCTGATCACGGTGCCGCGGGGCACGTCGATGGAGGGGATCAGCTCCTGTTTGAGCGCGCCGGCGGCGTACACCCCCAACCCGATGGTGAGCAGGCTGAGCAGCAGGATCACCGTGCGGTGAGCCAGGCTGAGCTTGGTCAGACGAACCACGGGATGTCCCTTCCTGTGCGCCGGGTGGCGGGGCGGTCTGTGGCCCCTGTGGGGACACATCAGTTAGCATAGCTCTAACTATTTCTGGCCAAGAAAGCGGTACGGAGTGAAGCGCCTCCCCGACCTCGGGCTCGATGACGAGCGCGCGGCACTCGCGAACGAGTTGTTCGCGCTGAACCTCAAGGTGCACGACCGGGCCATGGGGCTGGTCGGCCCGATGCCCACCCCGCCCGACCTGACCATGCAGCAGGTGCGGGTGCTGGGCCACGTGGCCGCGCAGCCGGGCATCACGGGCCACGAGCTGGGCAGCCTGCTCGGGGT
>JBDHZJ010000311.1:0-3775 GCA_039811825.1 Propionicimonas sp. | reverse complement strand
GCCGTCCCCGCCTACGGCCCGTGGGCCGCGATGAAGGAGACCGTCGACTTCGCCCGCGAGGTGGCCGCCCCGATCGGGTTCTGCATCCACGACGGCCTGCTCAACGAGCGCGGCTGGTCACTGGTCTTCAACCGGGTCACCGACATGACCCCCTGCACGCTCGTCGACCTCCGCGGAAAGGGCCCCTGGACCCCCGGGGACGGTTCCTGACGGTCCGGCTTTTCCACAGCCAGCGACACCAGTCCGAGGGGAGGCGGGGACGGTTCCTGACGGTCCGGCTTTTCCACAGGCCCTTGACAAGGGGAAATATGGCATGTCGGCGCATCGTGCCGCCCGGTGGACACTTCTGCGGCGTTCGATGCGGTCATCTTCGTACGCCCGAATCGTGGGCTGGCCAGCCCAAACGCCGATGAGCATCGGTGCGGGAACCGTCGCCGTCGGTCGGGCGCTGTCTCTTGTGGAAAACCCGGACGGTCGGGAACCGTCCCCGGCTGATCCGGGCCGGAGTGGCGAACCTGTGGAAAGCCGAACCGTTCGGAACCGTCCCCGGGGTCAGACGAGGATCAGGGTGACCGTCGAGCCCTTCGGGGCGAGGGTGCCCTCGCCCGGGTTGGTGCCCCAGACCCGGGATCCGAAAAAGGTCTTGCGGACGCTGACCTTGAAGCCGGCGTCCTTGAGCTTCTTCTTCGCCTCGTTCGGGGAGAGCCCGCCGACGCCAGGGACGGCGATCATCTCCGGGCCCTTCGAGACCGTGAGGGTGACCGTGCCACCCTTCTCCACGCTCTTGCCGACCTTCGGGTCGGAGGAGATCACGCTGCCCGCGTCGATGGTGCTGCTGAAGGCGTCCTCGGCCCGCTGCACGATCAGGCCGGCGTTCTGGAAGTAGGTCTGGGCGTCCTCGAACGGCTTGCCCTTGAAGCTGATGATCTTCACCGGGGCGGGGCCCTTGGAGATGTTCAGGTCGACCGCCGTGCCCGGCTTGACCAGCTGGCCGGACTCGATCGAGGAACTCACCACCAGGCCGATGCCCATGCTCTCGTCGTAGACCTCCTTGACCTTGCCCACCTCGAGGTGGGCGTCGGTCAGCGCCTGGGTAGCCTCGTCGCGGTCGCGTCCGACCAGGGACGGCACGGCGTACCGCTCCGGGCCCTTCGACAGGTAGGCCGTCACCGTACCACCGCGTAGTACGCGATCGCCGGCGGCAGGATCGGTCCGCGACACCTTGCCGACCGGCACGGTCTCGCTGAACTCCTGCGCCCAGTCGATCCCCAACCCGTTCTGCGCGGCGAGCGCCGCAGCCTTCTCCTGGGTCAGGTTGTCGAAGTCGGGCGTGGTCATGAACCGGCCGGCCAGGAAGTACCAGGCTCCGGCGCCGACCAGCGCCGTGACCAGCAGCAGCACCACCAGCGACACCGCGCCACGGCGGCGCTTGCGCTGCTGCCGCTGCTGCAGCGGGACGGCCGACGGGCTCGGCAGCGGCACGCTGTCGTAGTACGGCATGCCGTCGGCGGCGCCGGGATGGCTGGGGCTGATCGGCGTGGACGGAGTGAACCGCAGGGTGGCCGTCCGTTGGACCTCTTCGGGAGCCGACGGCGCGAGCGCGGGCACGGTCTCGGTCACCTGGCTGGACGCGTCCAGCGTGGTCTCGCGCATCCGCACGGTCAGCAGCGGGTCGTCCATCACGCCCTGTTCGATCGCCGTCCGCGCCTGGCGCAGGTGGTCGAGCAGCACCTTCGCGTCCGCGGGACGGTCGTCCGGCTGCCGGGCCGCCGCAGCGAGCACCAGCGCGTCCAGGTAGGGAGGGACGCCGGAGCGCGTGCCGCGCCACTGCACGGGCGCGTTCGCCGACGGCGCCCCGATCTCGTTGTGCACGTGGCTGTAGGCCACCTGGATCGGGCTCTCCCCGGTGTGCGGCTTCTTCCCGGTGAGCATCTCGTAGGCGAGGATGCCCAGGGCGTACACGTCGCAGCGCGTATCCGCGCGGCCGTGGGTGACCAGCTCCGGCGCGATGTAGGAGACGGTGCCGATCAGCATCCCCTGCGCGGTCGCGGTGTGCGCGGTGACGGCGCGGGCCAGCCCGAAGTCGGCCACCTTGATCTGGCCGCGGGTCGAGATCAGCACGTTCTCGGGCTTGAGGTCGCGGTGGATGATCCCGGCCTCGTGCGCGGCGGCCACCGCAGCGGTCACCGGGATGAGCAGGTCGAGCACCCGGGAAGCCTCCATCGGCGCCTCGCGGGTGATCAGGTGGCGCAGGGTGGAACCCTCCACGTACTCCATCACCATGTAGGGCCGGCCCTCGTCCATGCCCTGGTCGAACACCGAGACCACGTTCGGGTTCGACAGCCGCGCCGCGGCACGCGCCTCGCGGTCGAAACGGCTGGCGAAGTCCTGGTCGTTGCCCAGGTCGTTGTGCATCACCTTCACCGCGACGGTGCGCGTCAGCCTCCGGTCGGTGGCGAGGTACACGGTGGCCATGCCGCCGCGGGCGAGCTTGCGCAGAATCTCGTACCGACCGTCCAGCACGTGCCCCAGCAGGGGATCGGTGTTGCTCATGGTCGTCACTAGGGGCTCCGGACAAGTCGGGGAAGTAGGCCGTCCAGACCTAGAGGCGATTCTAGGTGGGACGAGCAAGTTCGTCGCCCGCAACGCGCCGTCGTAGGCTGGGCCCATGACCGCGCTCCTCGGCCTGGCCACCCGCCTCGAGTTGGCCCGCCTGCTCCTGATCACGGGTGCCCGGACGGAGAAGGATGACCTGCCGGACTTCGCGGACGCGTGCTTCGCCGGCGGCGTGGACCTGATGCAGTTGCGCGATCCGAGCGCCGACCACGACCAGTTGCTCGCCGCGCTCAGGGTCATGCGCAGCGCCGCCCTGCACTACCAGGGGCTGGTCGCCGTCTACGAGTCCGGGCCGTTGGCGAAGGAGTTCGGCGCGGACGTCCTGCACCTGCCCGAACGCGGCATCGCCGCGGCGGAGGCCCGTGGCTTCCTGCACGAGTGGGCGCTGGTCGGACGCTCGTGCCACACCCGCGAACAGGTGGACGCCGCGCTGGCCGACCCGGCCGTGGACTACCTCAACGTCGGTCCGGTGTTCGCCGGCCCCACCGCGGACGCCGGGCTGGACCTGGTCCGCCACACCGCGGCGGTCGCCCCGCCCGGCGAGCCGTCGTCGAAGCCGTGGTTCGCCGTCGGCGGGATCACCGCGAGCACGCTCGACCAGGTGCTCGCCGCGGGTGCGCGCCGGATCACCGTGTCCCGCGCGATCACTTCGGCGGACGACCCCGAGGCCGCAGCCATCTCACTGAAGGACCGCCTTCGGCACGCCTGGAACGAGGACCCCGCGATGGCGAACCTCACCCTGCAGGTGTTCAAGCACCACCACTGAACCCGCTCAGGCGTCGCGGCGGGTGGCCGCGTCGACCAGCGCCGCCAGGCCGCTGCGCGCGGGCTCGGCCACGGCGTCCAGCGCGGCCAGTGCCTCGGCCGAGGCCGCCTCGATCTCGCGCTCGGTGGCGGCCAGTGCCCCCGAGCCGGTGATGATCGCGCGGGCGTCCGCGAGCTCGGTCGCGTCCAGTTCGCGTCCCAGCAGCCCGTCCAGCCGGGCCGCGTCCGCCCCGGACGCCGCCGCCATCGCGTTGGCGACCAGCACGGTCAGCTTGCCCTCCCGCAGGTCGTCCCCGGCGGGCTTGCCGGTGCGCTCGGCGTCCCCGAACACGCCCAGCACGTCGTCGCGGTACTGGAACGCCCGGCCCAGCGGCGAGCCGTAGCGGGCCAGCGC
>JBDHZJ010000310.1:0-3790 GCA_039811825.1 Propionicimonas sp. | reverse complement strand
ACGGGGCTGTAGCGCAGTTGGTAGCGCACCTCCATGGCATGGAGGGGGTCAGGGGTTCGAATCCCCTCAGCTCCACACATCCAACCCGGCAACGCTCCGCGAAGCCGGGTTGTCTGTGTTTCGGGGGGCCCCACCCTCAGCTCATGCAGTTTCCCGCCCAATGGCGAAAGTCCTCTTCGCACCGGAACTTTCACGTTGCGAAGGGGACTTTCTCTTCTCCAGTGGTGTGCCGGGCCCGCGTCAGGCGAGCGCGTATGCCGCGCGGCCGGCCGGGAGGGTCGCGGTGCGCAGGCCGACCGCGACGAGGCGGGTGAGCACCATACCGAGGACCCAGAGGATGAAGAACGGGGCGATCGCGGTGAAGTCCACGTGGTGGGTGATCATGAACTCGCCGAACTGCATCCGCGCCCAGTGCCAGTGCTCGACCGCATAGATGAAGCCGAGGCGCAGGGCCACCGCGGAGGCCCAGATCGCGGCGAACGCCGGCCCGGTGACGGTCATCGCCGACCCGGAGGCCGCATCCCGCTCGACGCGGGTACTGACGCTGGCCAGCCCGCCGAAGACCACGCCGAGGGCGAGGGCCACGGCATACGCGAGCAGGTCGGTGTGGGTTGTCGGTGCGTCGTGGAGGTAGCCGTAGCCGAAGCCGGCGACCATGAGGAGGGGGAAGAGGACCGCGCCGCGATCCCACACGCGCCGGCCGTAGCCGCGCATCATGATGATCGCGAAGATGCCGCCGGAGATCAGGGCTGCCTGGGCGAAGTCGGACATGATCGAACCTTTCGTCGGTGTTCGTTCCGGCCGGCGGCCGGGCTGATGTCGATAAGTCAATCCGGATCCCGGCTCGGCCAGATCGGCCCACGGGTGGGGATCCGGGTGGAGCTTTCGGCGTGCCACCTCTCCACCCGCGGGTGGATCACCTCCACCTCGTCGGCTTGCGAGACTGGGGGCATGCACTGGCCACGGCGGCGCGCCGCCTATGACACGGGCGTCCCCGCCGCCACGCCCGGCGACCTGATCCTGGAGCAGCTCCAGCCGTTCCTCGCCGTCGCCTTCGGCCTGCTCGCGCTCGTGACCGTCCATCCGCTCGGCGCCACCGGGAAGGGCCTGCTCCAACTCGGGCTGATCGTGGTGAGCACCGCCTTGATGCTGACCGCCCGGATGCCCGACCACCTGATCTGGCCGTCGTGGCGGTTGCCGATCGCCACGACCGCCGCACTCACCACCGGGGCCCTGATGGGCCTGGCCGGGCCGGGTTTCTCCGCCTGCCTCGCCTACATGGTCGCCACCCACACCGGCTTCCGCTTCCCGCCCCGGATCGCCCTGCGCGTCCTCTCGCTGGCCGCGGCGCTCGGGGTGACCTGCTCCCTCCTCGCGCCGCATCACGGCAACCCGTGGTGGGGCAATTTCCTGGTCTTCGCCGCCGTCCTCCCCGGCATGACTCGCCGCGCCCGGACCCTGACCTTCGCCGCGGTCGATGAGATGGTCCGCGCCACCCAGCGGGCGGCCGCCTCCGAGGCGCAGTCGCGGGCGCTCGCCGAGCGGGCCGAGATCGCCCGCGACATCCACGACGTCCTCGCGCACTCCCTGTCCGGGGTGTCCATGCAGCTCTCCCTCGCCGAGGCGCTCTTCGACGCCGGGGAGAGCGAGCGCGGCCGGGCCGCGGTCCACACCGCGCGATCCCTCGTCGTCGAGGGCCTGGACGGGGCGCGCGCCGCGGTCTCGACCCTGCGCGGCGACACCATCGATCCGGTGGTCGCGATCCAGGGCATCGTCGGTTCGCCCGACGACCTCGACATCATCGGTATGCCGCGTCCGCTCCCCGGGCCGATCACCCACGCCTTGGTCCGCACCGCCCAGGAGGCCACCACCAACGCCCGTCGGCACGCTCCGGGCGCGATCGTCCGGGCCCGGCTGGAGTATGCCGCGAAGCGCGTAGGGCTCGAGGTCCGCAACGCCGCGAGTGACGCGCCGTCGCAGGGCGGCGGCAGCGGCCTCGGCCTGGTCGGGATGCGGGAGCGCGCCGCCGGTCTCGGCGGCACCGTCACCGCGGGCCCGCTGCCGATGGACGACCCCGAGGCGCCCGGCGGGTGGCTGGTTACGCTCGAGATCCCCATCCCGGAACCCGAGGAGTCCCCATGATCCGCCCGGCCCGCGCCGCAGGTCCGTCGGCGCGATGAGTGACCCCCTGCGCATCGTCGTCGCCGACGACCAGACCGCCATCCGGGAGGCCCTGGCCACCATGCTCGACCTGGTCCCGGACCTGTCGGTGGTCGCCTCGGCCGCCAACGGTGAAGAGGCGGTCGCCGCGGTCGCCGAGCACCGCCCGGATGTCCTCCTCACCGACCTGCGGATGCCGGTGCTCGACGGCGCGGGCGCGACCGCGATCGTGGGGGAGCGCTACCCGGAGACGGCGGTGGTGCTGCTGACCACCTTCGACGACGAGGCGTCCATCCTCGCCGCCCTGCAGGCCGGCGCCCGGGGCTACCTGACCAAGGAGGCCGGTCGGGATGAGATCGCCGCGGCCATCCGGACGGCGGCGGCCGGCCAGTCCGTCCTCGATCCGTCGGTCCAGGCGAGGCTGGTGGCCGCAGCGACCGGGCGCACCGAGACGACAACTCGGTCGGAATCACCTGCGCTGCATCCGGATTCACGGGCAGGATCGGCCCAGCCAGCCGCAGCCCTGGCGTCCCTCACGACCCGGGAGCGAGAGGTGCTCGCCCTGATCGCCCTCGGCCTCAGCAACCGCGAGATCGCCCAGCGACTCGTGGTCAGCGAGGCCACGGTCAAGACCCACATCAACAACCTCTTCGCCAAGCTCGCCCTGCGCGACCGGGCCCACGCGATGCGTTTCGCCTTCGACCACGGGCTGGGCGCGGGGTCCGGCGATCGGTGACGAGGAAATGGGCCGGAATGGTCTCCTTCGCCGCGCAGATCTCCTCGCGCGCAGGAGCGTTCGTTGCACTGGGCGGCAAGGGCGTGTTGCACTGGGCGGCAAGGGCGTGACGGGTGGGGCGCCTGGGCCGGGCGGGGTCAGCCCCGGCTGGTTCCATGCCGGCGGCGCCAGAGGTCGCTGCGGCCGCCCACGCACATGAGCATGTTGTAGGCGACCAGTCGCTGGTAGGCCGGATCGCTGGCGAGGGTGTCCCAGCCGCTGCCGCGCCGGGTGACCGGCACCTCCTCCGACGGTGTTCCGGCGGGTGGCCGCCGCCCGGTCGGCAGCACCGGCAGGGCGACGACGACATACCGCCTCAGCCGCTCGGCCAGCCGAGTCTCCAGGGTGTCGAGCAGGGAGCCGGGGCGGCGCATCTCGGCGCATGCGATGAACCGTGCCAACGCGTCGAGATCCGCCGCCGTATGCCGTGAGCCGGTGAGCAGGTGTGTGCGCACCGCGTCGAGGATCACCTCACGTTGGGCCCGGTCCACGCCGGCCAGGGCGCGGCGGTGCGCGGTGATCACCTCGCCCGCCGGCCGGATCGCCATCGCGGACTCGTATTCGGACCGCGCGTCCATCCCGCCACGATAGACCCGTCCGCGGTCGTCGGCACCCGTTGATACACCGAATCGCGCTCGGGTGTTGCAGCCGGCTCGCTCGCGCCGGGTTGGCCGGAGCCAGCGGGACGCTACGCTGGTCGAGGGCGCGCAGGACCGCCCGACGTCCGCTCGAAGGGGCCCAGCCTCCCTGCATCTGCACCACCTGCTCGCGTCGATCGACCCCCTTTCGACCCGACCTCGCGGACGCCGGGTCTCGAAAGGAGGCCGTCATGGCCAGTTCCCTGCCCGCCCACCC
>JBDHZJ010000309.1:0-3798 GCA_039811825.1 Propionicimonas sp. | reverse complement strand
GTGGTCGCCGAGCACCGGGCGGTGCGCACCGCGGTGGGCGTCTTCGACGTCAGCCACCTCGGCAAGGTGCGCGTCCAGGGCCCGGGCGCGGCGGAGTTCGTGAACCGCTGCCTCACCAACGACCTGGACCGGATCACCCCCGGACAGGCCCAGTACACGCTGTGCTGCAACGAGGCCGGCGGCGCCATCGACGACATCTTCAGCTACCTGGTCTCGCCGGACGAGGTCTTCCTGGTGCCGAACGCCGCCAACAACGCGACCGTCTTCGGGCTGCTGGCGGATGCCGCACCCGAGGGCATCACGGTCACCAACGAGCACGCCGACCACGCCGTGATCGCCGTCCAGGGCACCAGCTCGGACGAGGTGCTGGACGCCCTCGAGCTGCCCACCGGCCACGACTACCTGACCTTCGTCACCGCGCACTACGCCGGGGCGGACCTGATCGTGTGCCGCACCGGCTACACCGGCGAGCGCGGCTACGAGCTGATCGTGCCGGCCGCCTCCGCGGGAGTCGTCTGGGACGCCGTGCTCGCCGCCGGCGCCGAGTACGACATCCTGCCCTGCGGCCTCGGCGCCCGGGACACGCTGCGCACCGAGATGGGCTACCCGCTGCACGGCCACGACCTCAGCCCGGAGATCTCGCCGGTGATGGCGAACCTGAACTGGGCGGTCGGCTGGGACAAGCCCACCTTCTGGGGGGCGGACGCCCTGCGCGCCCAGCGGGCGGCGAAGTCCGGCCCGATCCTGCGCGGCCTGAAGTCGCTCGGCAAGGGCATCCCGCGGCCGGAGATGCGCGTCCAGGTGGACGGCGCGGACGTCGGCGAGGTCACCTCCGGCACGTTCTCGCCGACCCTGGGTACGGGCATCGCGCTCGCGTTCCTCGACCGCGCGGTGAAGATCGGTGACACCGTGGACGTGCTCGTCCGGAACCGTGCCGAGCCGTTCGAGGTGGTCCGGCCCCCGTTCGTCGAGCCGGGCGTCCGGGAGAGCTGAGTCCCCTGTACCGCTGCCTGAGGAGCGGGACGCTGAGTTGAATCCTCTCCATCGCTGCCTGAGGAGCGGGACGCCGAGTTGAATCCTCTCCATCGCTGCCTGAGGAGCGGGACGCCGAGCTTGCGAGGCGATCCGCGTCACGAAGGCCGGTGTGGTGCCCTTCGTGACGCCCTCGTTCCTCGGGCTCCTCAGGGAGCGTTGGGGGTGGCGTTGTTCCTCGGGCTCCTCAGGGAGCGTTGGGGGTGGCGTTGTCCCTCGGGCCTCCTCAGGGGGCGTTGGGGGTGGCGTTGTTCCTCGGGCTCCTCAGGGAGCGTTGGGGGTGGCGTCGTTCCGGGTGGGGAGCCTCAGGGGGCGGTGGGTGAGAGCACCCGCTGCACCAGCGGGACGCCGGGCCGGTAGGCCAGGTGCACGTGGCTGGGCGCGTCCAGGACGACCAGGTCGGCGCGCGCACCGGGACGCAGGTGGCCCACGTCCCCACGACGCAGGGACGCCGCCCCGCCCGCGGTCGCGGCGTGCAGCGCCTCGGTGGGCGTGAGCCCCATCTCCCGCACGGCCAGTGCGATGCAGAACGGCATCGACGAGGTGTATGACGTGCCCGGATTGCAGTCGGTGGCGATCGCCACCCGCACCCCGGCGTCGAGCAGGCGGCGCGCGTCGGGGTAGGGGTGCTTCGTGGAGAACTCGACCCCGGGGAGCAACCCGGCCACCACGCCCGAGTCGGCGAGGGCGGCCACGTCGGCGTCGGTCAGGTACGTGCAGTGGTCGGCCGCCGCGGCGCCGAGCTCGCAGGCCAGCTGGACGCCCGGTCCGTGGCCCAACTGGTTCGCGTGGACGCGGGGCACCAGCCCGGCTGCGATGCCGGCCTCCAGCACCGTGCGGGCCTGGTCGGCGTCGAAGGCGCCGGTCTCGCAGAACACGTCCACCCACTTCGCGTGCGGGGCGCAGCGGGCGAGCATCGCTCCGGTGACCAGCGCGACGTAGGCGTCCGCGGACCAGCCCTCGGGCACCACGTGCGCACCCAGGTAGGTGGTCTCGGGGGTGAGCCCGGACGCCACCTGGAGCAGCACCTCCTCGGTGTCCACGTCGAGGCCGTAACCGCTCTTGATCTCCACCGTCGTCGTGCCCTGGGCGCGCAGCTCGGCGATCCGCAGCGACGCCAGCCGCTCCAGCTCGGCGCGTCCGGCGGCCCGGGTGGCGGCGACCGTCGTGCGGATCCCGCCCGCCTCGTAGCGCTGCCCGGCCATCCGCGCGGCGAACTCCTCCGACCGGTCGCCGGCGAAGACCAGGTGGGTGTGTGAGTCGACGAGGCCGGGGACGACCGCGCGTCCGTCCGCGTCGATCGCCTCGTCGGCCGCGGGCGCGTCGGCGGCGTCGCCCACCCACGCCACCCGGCCGTCCTCGACGACCAGCGCCGCGTCGTGGCGGATCGGCCGGTCGGGCTCCCAGGTGACCAGCTCGCCGATGTTGGTGACGGCGGTGCTCACACCCGGCTCCAGATCTCGTCGACCACCGCGGCCAGCTCGGCGGCGACGGCATCCGGGTCGAGGTCGGCCGGCGGCACCACGTCGGACGCGGTCGCGGCCCACAGCGGCTCGGTCATACCCGCAGTCTGCACCGAGGCGTGCAATTCGAGGGTGTCGTCGACGGTGAAGCCGAGCGAGGCGTGGCCGTCGGTGGCGGTCCGCCGGAGCTGGTCGGCCGTCCAGCCGTCCCGGCGGCCGGTCGCGAGTCGCTCGTGCAGGGCCAGCCCGCGGGCCTCGGCGAAGGGGTCGATCACGGTGTTGGAGTCCGAGCCGAGGGTGATCCTCGCGCCCGCCTCGCGCAGCGCGACCGAGGGCCCGATGCCGTCGGCGAGCTCGGCCTCGGTGGTGGGGCAGAAGCAGGCGAAGCCACCCGAGGCGCCGAGCGTGGCGATGTCGGCCGGCGTCAGGTGGGTGGCGTGGACGGCCGTGGTCCTGGGGCCCCACACCCCCGCGTCGGCGAGGAGCTGGACGGGGGTCCGTCCGGTCGCGGTGAGGCAGGCGTCGTTCTCGGCGGGCTGCTCGGAGACGTGCACGTGCAGCGGGGCTGCCGGCAGCGTCTGCGCCGCCGCCGCGAGGTGCTCGGCCGGGACGGCGCGGACGGAGTGGATCGCGGTGCCGATCACCACCCCCGGGTCCCCGGCGTACGCCGACGCGAGGTCGGCCACCCGCTGCTGCCAGGCCTCCAGCGGCAGCACGAACCGCTCCTGCACCGGGTGCAGCGGCTCGCCGGCGAACCCCGCCCGCTCGTACAACGTGCTGAGCAGGCAGATCCGCAGGCCCACCGCGCGGGCCGCCTCGACCACCGCCTCGGCCAGGTCGGGGGAGTGCAGGTAGTGGAACTCGCCCACGCTCGCATAGCCGGCCAGCCGCATCTCGGCGAAAGTGGCCGTGGCCAGCCGGTGGTAGAGGTCGGCGTCGAGCACCCCGGCGACCGCGTACATGCCGTCCCGCCAGCCCCAGAAGTCGTCGCCGCCGACCGCCCGTCCCCGCAGCGCCCGGTGGAACGCGTGCGAATGGCAGTTGGCGAAAGCGGGCAGGGTCATCCCAGGTCCTCGATCACGGTCGCCAGCGCGGCGGCGCCGGCGTCGATGTCCTCGGGGGTCGACGACTCCTCGGGGGCGTGCGAGACGCCCGTCGGGTTGCGGACGAACAGCATCGCCGTGGGCAGCTTCGCGGCCAGGATGCCGGCGTCGTGGCCGGCGCCGGTGGCCAGGACGGGGGCGTCCAGCAGCCCGGCGAGCCGGTGCCGCAGCTCGTGGTCGAACTCGACCGCGCCGGTGGT
>JBDHZJ010000308.1:0-3828 GCA_039811825.1 Propionicimonas sp. | reverse complement strand
TGCCACCAGGGCTGCCCGCTGGGCAACCTGATCCCGGAGTGGAACGACATGGTCTGGCGCGACGACTGGCGCGGCGCGCTGGACCGGCTGCACGCCACGAACAACTTCCCGGAGTTCACCGGGCGGTTGTGCCCGGCGCCGTGCGAGACGGCCTGCGTGGTGGGGATCAACCGTGACCCGGTCACGATCAAGAACGTCGAGGTCGCGATCATCGACCGCGCCTGGGACGACCGCAGGGTGATCCCGCAGCCGGCGGCCTGGCAGACCGGCAAGACCGTCGCCGTCGTGGGTTCCGGGCCGGCCGGCCTCGCCGCCGCCCAGCAGCTCACCCGCGCCGGCCACACCGTGGTCGTCTACGAGCGGGCCGACGCCCCGGGCGGGCTGCTGCGCTACGGCATCCCCGAGTTCAAGATGGAGAAGGCCGTCCTCGACCAGCGGCTGAAGCAGATGCGGCTCGAGGGCACGGTGTTCAAGAACGGCGTCGACATCGGCACCGACATCACCGGCGAGCAGCTCCTCGAGCGCTTCGACGCGATCGTGCTCGCGATCGGCTCCACCGTCGCGCGCGACCTGCCGGTGCCCGGACGCGAACTCGCGGGCATCCACCAGGCCATGGAGTTCCTGCCGCAGGCGAACCGGGTGGCCCTCGGTGAGGAACTCGACGAGCAGATCACCGCGCACCACAAGGACGTCGTGATCATCGGCGGCGGCGACACCGGTGCCGACTGCCTGGGCACGTCGATCCGGCAGGGCGCCCGCTCGGTGACCCAGCTGGAGATCATGCCGATGCCGCCGCAGGACCGTCCGGCGAACCAGCCGTGGCCGACCTACCCGATGACCTACCGGGTGTCCTCGGCGCACGAGGAGGACGGCGAGCGGGTCTACTCGGTGTCCACGACCGAGTTCACCGGCGACGACTCCGGCATCGTGACCGGGCTGAACCTGAACGAGGTCGCGATGGTCGACGGCCGGTTCGAGGTGGTCCCCGGCACGGAGCGGTTCCTGCCCGCGCAGCTGGTGCTGCTGGCGATGGGCTTCACCGGGCCGCAGCGGGAGGGTGTCGTCACCCAACTCGGTCTGGAACTCGACCCGCGCGGCAACATCGCCCGGGGCGAGGACTTCGCCACCAGCGCGGATCGCGTGTTCGTGTGCGGCGACGCCGGCCGCGGCCAGTCGCTGATCGTGTGGGCGATCGCCGAGGGGCGGTCCTGCGCCAACGGCGTGGACGCGTTCCTGCAGGGCACCTCGCGGCTGCCGAAGCCGATCATGCCCACGGACCGCCCGCTGGTCGTCTAGTCGCCGAGAGCCTCCGTTCGCGTCGAACGCCTCCGCTCGAGCGCAGGCGTCCGACGCAAACGGAGGCTCTCGACGTGAGGATCGGTGGAAGTACGGTTCTGCCGGTCGGGCGGCGTCAGTACGCTGGTCGGTCGTGAAGACCTCGAAGCGGCTGAAGAAGCTGCGTGCGCTCGCCGAGCTCGGCGAGCGGCTCCCGCTGCCGTCCGGGCCGACGCCGATCAAGGCGCCCCTGGACGTGGTCACCCGGTTCGTGAAGGCCTGGAACGCGGGTGACGCCGCGGCGATCGGGGAGTTGTTCGCCGACGACGCGGACTTCGTCAACGTGGTCGGGTTGTGGTGGACGAGCCGGCGCGCGATCCGGCGGGCACTCAAGCGTGGCTTCGTCGGCTGGTTCCGGGGCTCGGAGTTCACGGTCGAGAAGCTGAGCCAGCGCCTGGTCGGCGACGATGGCGCGGTCGTGCTGGCCCGCTGGCGCATCGACGGCCAGAGCGACCTCGCCGGCGAGCCGGCACCGCCCCGGCGCGGGGTGGCTACGGTCGTGCTGCAGCGCCTGGACGACGGCACCTGGCTGTGCGTGGCCTGGCACAACACCGACATCGCGGCCGCCGCCGACACCAACCTGATCGTCGACGGCGTCGTCACCCCGACCAGCTACCTGGACCGGGTGGGGGACGGTTCCTGAGCAGACCGCCGCGGAATGGGGACGGTTCTCATTCCGCGTCGCTCTCGCCGGTGCGGCGGGAAATGAGAACCGTCCCCATTTCCCTCCGGGAGCTACAGGGCGATGCCCTCGTGCAGGCGGTGCAGGGTGCTCTTGCCGAACAGCGACTCGACCAGGTCGACGGCGAGTTCCGCGGTGGTGTTGCGCACGTCGAGGGCGGGATTGAGTTCGACCAGGTCGACCGAGCCGAGCCGGCCGGTGTCGGCGATCATCTCCATGGTCAGGTGCGCCTCGCGGTAGGTGGGCCCGCCGCGCACCGGGGTGCCGACGCCGGGGGCGATCTCCGGATCGACGAAGTCGAGGTCGAGGCTGAGGTGCAGGTGCGTGTTCTCGTCCACCCCGGCCAGTGCCCGCACCATGGTGCGCCGCATCCCGATCTCGTCGACGAAGCGCATGTCGAACACCTCGACGCCCTCCGCGTACAGGAACGCCTTCTCGCCCGGGTCGACACTGCGCAGCCCGACCTGCCGGATGTCGTCGGTGCTGAGCGCGGGAGCCGGACCGGCCAGTGTGGTCAGCTGCTCGGGGCCATGCCCGGCCAGGCAGGCGACCGGCATGCCGTGGATGTTGCCGGACGGGGTGAGCTCCGCGGTGTTGAAGTCCGCGTGCGCGTCCACCCAGATCACCCGCAACTGCTTGCCCTGCGCCCGGCAGTGCGCGGCGACCGCGCTGATCGAGCCGATCGCCAGGCTGTGGTCGCCGCCGAGCAGGATCGGCAGCCGGCCGGACGCGAGCTCCGCGGTCGTCGCGTCGAACACCCGCCGGTTCCACTCCGTGACCTCCGGCAGGTGCCGGTAGCCGTCCACCGGAGGGAGTTGGGGGTTCTCGGGCCCGGCCAGGTCTCCGGCGTCTCGGACGTCGCAACCGAAGCCGGCCAGCGCCTCCGCGATCCCGGCGACCCGCAGCGCCTGGGGCCCCAGCCGGCACCCCGCTCGTGACGCGCCGACGTCCGTGGGTGCCCCGATCAGGCTCACCTGGTGCACTCCTGCCCCTTCCTCTGCGACCCTCGCTCCCGCAAGGATGCCACCATGAACGGCCCTGCCGAGCAAGCACCGACGCGCCGGGTTGCCCTGTTGCGCGGGATCAACCTCGGTGGCAACCGGACGATCCCGATGGCCGGGCTGCGGGACGTGGCCGCCGGCCTGGGCTGGACGGACGTCGCCACCCACCTGCAGTCGGGCAACCTCCTGTTCCGCAGCACCGCCACGGATCGGGCGGCCGCCCGGCAGCTCGCGTCGGCTGTGGCCGAGGAGTTCGGGATCGATGCGGACGTGGTGATCCGCACCGGCGCCCAGCTGCGGGCCCTGCTGGACGCGCACCCGTTCGCCGGCGGCGACCCGTCCCGGGTCGTGATCGCCTGCGCCGACCGCCCGGTCGGCGAGCTGGCCGCGCGGCGGCTGGAGGAACTGGCGACGGCCCGCGAGCGGGTCCGGGTGGCCGACACCGGCACGGACGTGTACGCCGACTTCCCGGACGGCCAGGCCGGCTCGAAGCTGGCCGCGGGACTCATCGCGGCGCTGCGTCCGGCCGCCGCCACGGCGCGGAATCTGCGTACGATCTCCCGCCTGATCGAGCTACTGGACGGATGAGTATTCGGGTGGTGAGTCGGTCGCGGGCTGTGTCGGCGGCCGGGGTTATGGTGAGTACTCGCTGACTTCCCCCAGCGTTCTTCCGGAGTCCGTAGCCATTCCCTGACGGAGGTCGTGGGTCAGCGTGTCGAGCCAGTTCGTGCAACTGCACAACCACTCGGAGTACTCGATGCTGGACGGTGCCGCCCGGCTGAAGGACATGGTGGCGCGCTCGGAGGAACT
>JBDHZJ010000307.1:0-3833 GCA_039811825.1 Propionicimonas sp. | reverse complement strand
GTCGCGAGCAGATGGAGACCGACGTGGACGCGATGCACGGCTACGGCCTGTGGGCCACGCTGGAGCAGGTCTGATGCGGGGCTTCAGGCGGTCGGGCCCGCTGATCACCATGAAGCTCACCGACTACGAGGTGACCCTGCTCGAGTCGCTGGTCGAGCAGTTCGCCGGCCTCCTCGAGGCGGACGGCGACCCCGTCCCGGAGGACCCGTTCGACCGCTGGCAGGCCGAGCTGGACGAGCCCGAGCCGCTCGACCGCTCCGACCCGGTGATCCGGAGGCTGTTCCCGGACGCCTACGGCAGCGACGAGGCGGCGTCGGAGGAGTTCCGCAGGCTCACCCAGGCGCGGCAGCGCACCGAGCGGCTCGGCCAGGTGGAGGTCGTGCTCACGGCGCTGCAGGACAGCGAGGCGGGCAAGCACCCCGTGCAGGTGCGGGTGATCGAGCTCGACACGTGGCTGAAGACGCTCACCGCCGTCCGGCTGGCCCTCTCGGTGCGGCTCGGCATCACGACCGCCGACGACATCGAGGACCTCGACGCCCTCGACGAGGACGATCCGCGCAGCTACATCTACCGGGTCTACGAGTGGATCGCCTACCTGTCCGAGAGCCTGCTCGGCCTGCGCTGATCGACAGACGCTCCCGAAATTCGTGGTTGCTCCCGAAATTTCGGGAGCAACCACGAATTTCGGGAGCATCCGGGGTGGGGTGCCGCTCCCTTGCCAGGGGGAGTATGTTTTTCGAGACAAGATGCGCGCGTTATTAGATAAGGCTAACCTTACGCACATGTACGTAGGCATGGACCTGGCCGGGGCGCCGCTGCACACGTCCCTGACTCTGCTCGAGTCCGATGCCCCGGAGAACTCGCGGCAGCGGCTGGCGTCCCTCGGCCTGCGCGTGGGCAGCCGGTTCACCCTGCTGCAGAAGACCGCCGGCGGTGGCCGCGTGGCCCTGGTCGGCGGCTCCCGGATCGCCCTGGGCGAGGCCTTGCTGCGGCAGCTGCGCGCCGAGGTGGCGCGCTGATGTCCACCACCGAACAGCGGCAGCCGCGGAGCCTGAACCTGATCGTCCCTTCGGTTCCGCCGCCCTCGGTGAAGGCCTGCTGCCACACGACGACCAACGGGGGCGCGGGCCCGGAGGCTCCCGCGGTTGCCCTGGTCGGCGCGCCGAACACCGGCAAGTCCACCCTGTTCAACGCGCTCACGGGCGCACGCGTCACGATGGGCAACTGGCCGGGCACCACCGTCGAGGTGTCCCGGGGCGTGTGGAAGACCACGCAGTCCGCCGCGAGCTGCACCTGTGAGGAGTGCACCTGCGACCCGGACGAGAAGCGCCTCGAGCTCACCCTGATCGACCTGCCCGGCGCCTACTCCCTCGACCCCCACTCGCCCGACGAGGACCTCACCCGCGAGCTGCTGGTCGGCGTCCCCGCCGCCGAGAGGCCCGACCTGTGCGTGGTCGCCTGTGACGCGTCCCGGCTGGCGAACAGCCTCTACCTGGTCGCCCAGCTGCGGGAGCAGGGCGTCGCGATGCTGGTGGCGCTGACCATGCTCGACGTGGCCGCCAAGCGCGGCACCGAGATCGACACCGCGGCGCTGTCGGTGGCGCTGGGCTGTCCGGTGGTCGGGATCGACCCGCGCCGCCGGGCCGGGCTCGAGGCGCTCGCCGGAGCCGTCCGCGAGGCCCTGATCGAGCCGGCGCCGGCGCCGCGCCCGGTGCCGGAGACGACGGACGCGCTGGAGCTTGACGACGACCGGTTCGGCTGGATCGCGGCCGCGGTCGAGGCGGGCACCCGCGCGCCCGACGTGGAGCCGCACACCTGGTCGGACCGGGTCGACCGCTGGGTGACCGCTCCGGTGCTCGGGCCGCTGATCTTCCTCGGCGTGATGTGGGCGGTGTTCCAGATCACCACGGTGGTCGCCGCGCCGCTGCAGGACGCGCTGGACGGGCTGTTCGCCGGGCCGGTCTCGGCCGGCGCCACCTGGCTGCTGGGCACGGTCGGGCTCGGCGGCACCTGGGTGGAGGGGCTCGTCGTGGACGGGCTGATCGCCGGCGTCGGCATGCTGCTCACGTTCGTCCCGCTGATGACGCTGATGTTCGTCCTGCTCGCGCTGCTGGAGGACTCCGGCTACCTGGCCCGCGCCGCGGTCGTCACCGACCGGCTGATGCGCTCGATCGGGCTGCCCGGCCGCGCGTTCCTGCCGCTGATCGTGGGGTTCGGCTGCAACGTCCCGGCGATCTCCGCGACCCGCATCCTGCCCGGCGCCCGGCAGCGGGTGCTGACCGCGCTGCTGGTGCCGTTCACCTCCTGCACGGCCCGGCTGACCGTGTTCGTGATGCTGGGCAGCATCTTCTTCGGCGAGTACGCCGGCACTGCGGTGTTCGTCATGTACCTGATCTCGATCCACCTGGTGGTGCTGGCCGGGCTGGTGCTGCGGCGCACGCTGTGGCGGACGATGGGCACCGAGCCGCTGATCATCGACCTGCCCGCCTACCAGGTGCCGACGCTGCGGCTCACCGCCTCGGTGACCTGGCTGCGGCTGAAGGGCTTCCTGCAGACCGCGTCCGGGATCATCGTGGCCGCGGTCGCCGCGGTCTGGCTGCTGCAGTCGATCCCGGCGCAGCCGGGGGAGTCGTTCGGGACGGTGCCGGTGCAGGACTCGGTGTACGGCGTCGCCGCGCAGGCGATCGCCCCGGTGTTCGCCCCGGCGGGCTTCGGGTCCTGGGAGACCGCCTCCACGCTGGCGGTCGGGTTCGTGGCGAAGGAGGCCGTGATCTCGTCGTGGGCGCAGACATACGCGGTGGCGGCGCCGGACGGGGGAGCTCCGGGCGCGCTCGGCGATGCGGTGATGAACTCGTTCACCGAGTCCTCCGGCGGTCATCCGATCCCGGCCGCGCTGGCGTTCATGGTCTTCCTGCTCGCCTACACGCCGTGCGTGGCGACGGTGGCCGCGCAGTGGCGCGAGATCGGCCCGAAGTGGACGCTGTTCGGGATCGGCATGCAGCTGGTCACGGCCTGGGTGCTCGCAGTGGCCGTCTTCCAGGTCGGAAGGTTGTTCTGGTGAGCGCGGGACCGCTGAGCAGGGTGCTGGCCGAGGTGGAGGCCGGCACGCCCACCGTCACGCAGATGGCCCGCAACCTCGGGCTGGACGAGGACGTCGTCCGCGCCGCCGTCGAGCACCTCGTGCGCTCGGGACGGATCGAGTCCCGCGAGCTGTCGCTGGGCTGCCCCCCGTCCGGCTGTGGCAGTTGCGCGGTCGCCTCCGACGGCGGCGGCTGCGGCCACCCCGAGGTCGTCGCGGGGCGCCGTCCCGGCCTGGTCATGCTGAGCCTGAGCCGCCGCGTCGCCTGAAGTGGACCGAGTAAGGAACCGTCCCCAACTCGGTCCGGACCAAGTAGGGGACGGTTCCTTACTCGGTCCACCACCACGGTGCCCGATGCCCTACCAGATCGTCGGCGGCTGCCGGCGGTCGGACGGCGGCTTCGCCTCCGGCGCCTCCGGAGTGGTCCAGCGGCGCCACTGGTCGTCGAGCGCGCGGCGTCCGTCGTCGAGCAGCCGCAGGGCGCGCAGCGCCATCCTGGTGAGGTCGATCGGTTCCGGCTTCACTGGCGTCCTTCCTCCCGCTTCGCTACCGCTACTCCACGACGCTACCCGTACTCGGGTAGCTACCCGAAGTACCGGTAGCGAAGCCTGGAGGTGGGCGTGGTTGGTGAGTGGTCGGTGGCGGGCCTAGAGTCGGTGCTCGTGACTGCGAGCGAGGCCCCGATCGGCGTGTTCGACTCGGGCTTCGGCGGGCTCACCGTGGCCCGCGCGCTGCTCGACCAGCTGCCGAACGA
>JBDHZJ010000306.1:0-3842 GCA_039811825.1 Propionicimonas sp. | reverse complement strand
GTGGCCGGCAACTTCTTCGTGATGAAGGCCGTCGGCGCGAAGTCCGAGCAGGGCGCGTCCCTGGAGGAGGTCAAGGCGATCGGCGAGAAGGTGAACTCGGTGACCCGCACGATGGGCATCGCGCTCACCGCGTGCACCCCGCCGGCCAAGGGCAGCCCGCTGTTCGAGCTGGCCGAGGACGAGATGGAGGTCGGCGTGGGCATCCACGGCGAGCCCGGACGCCGCCGCGCGAAGCTGGTCAGCGCCGACGAGATCGTCGACGAGCTGCTCAACGCGGTCGTGAGCGACCTGCCGTACACCTCCGGCGACCGGGTCGCGCTGATGATCAACGGTCTCGGCGGTACCCCGATCAGCGAGCTCTACCTGCTCTACGGCATCGCCGCGCAGAAGCTGGCCGACCAGGGCATCACAGTCGCGAAGAGCTACGTCGGCGAGTACTGCACGAGCCTCGAGATGGCCGGCGCCTCGCTCACCCTGGTCAAGCTGGACGACGAGATCGAGGCCCTCCTCGACGCCCCTGCGTCCATCGTGAACCGCATCTTCTGATCCTCGCGGTTCGTACCTCCCCGGACCCCCGTCCACCCAGCCGGACCGAGTTGGGGACGGTTCCTTTCTCAGTCCATTCTCAGGTGGACCGAGTGAGGAACCGTCCCCAACTCGGTCCATCCCGCGAAGTGGACCGAGTAAGGAACCGTCCCCAACTCGGTCCGGGCTACGACTCCAGGCCCAGCGCCGTCGGCAGCACCGACAGCGGCAGCGAGCCGAGGTTCAGGGCGCGGGTGTGGAAGTCCTTCAGGCTGAACCCGGCTCCGGCGCGCGCCGCGGCGTCCGCGCGGTAGGTCTCCCAGAGCCGCTGCCCGATCTTGTAGGACGGCGCCTGCCCCGGCCATCCGAGGTAGCGGTTCAGCTCGAAGCGCAGGAACGCCTCGTCCATGTTCACGTTCGCCTTCAGGCAGTCCCACGCCTTCTCGGCGTTCCAGGTGCCGCCGCCCCAGCGTTCCGGAGCCGGCTTGCGCAGGTGCACGCCGATGTCGACCACCACGCGGGTGGCCCGCAGCCGCTGCCCGTCCACCAGGCCGAGCCGGTCACCGGGGTCGTCCATGAACCCGAACTCCTCCATCAGCCGCTCCGCGTACAGGGCCCAGCCCTCGCCGTGGCCCGAGCTCCAGCTGGCCAGGCGCCGCCACGAGTTCAGCTGGTCGCGGTTCAGCACGGCCTGCGCGACCTGCAGGTGGTGGCCGGGAACACCCTCGTGGTAGACGGTGGTCTTCTCCTGCCACGTGCTGAACTCGGTCACGCCGGCCGGCACTGCCCACCACATCCGTCCCGGACGGCTGAAGTCGTCGGACGGGCCGGTGTAGTAGATGCCACCGGTCTCCGTCGGGGCGATCCGGCACTCGATCGTGCGCATCTGCTCGGGGATGTCGAAGTGCACCCCGTCGAGGGCGTCGATCGCGGTGTCCGCGGTCTCCTGCATCCAGTGCTGCAGCGCGTCCTTGCCGTGCAGCACCCGGGACGGGTCGCTCTCCAGCTTCTCGATCGCATCGGCGATGGACGCGCCGGGCCCGGCGATCTCCGCCACGATGGCGTCCTGCTCGGCCGCCATCCGGGCCAGTTCCTCCAGGCCCCACTCGTAGGTCTCGTCCAGGTCGACGGCCGCGCCCACGAACACCCGCGACCACAGGCCGTACCGGTCGGGCCCGACCGCGTCCTCGGTGGGGGCCTCGGCGACCAGCTCGTCCTCGAGGAACGTGACCAGCTCGCCGTAGGACTCCGCGGCCTTGCGCCCGGCCATCGCGAGGTCGTTCGCGAGGCCGCCGGTGGCCGGCTCCCCGTCCGGGCGGGCCCCGGCGAGGAAGGTGACGAAGAACGACGAGGTCGGGTCGGCCAGCTCGGAGGCCTGCTTGATGCACTCCTCCACCTGCAGCTCTGCGGCCACCAGGCCGCGCTTCGCCGCCGCCCGCAACGACTCGATGTAGCCGTGCACGGCCCACGGCACCCGGCTCACCCGGGAGGCGATGTTGGCCCAGTCGTCGGTGGTGGCGGTCGGCATGATGTCGAGCACGTCGCGCAGGCCCTGCACCGGGGACGCGATCACGTTCAGGTCGGCCAGCAGCTCACCGGACTCCTCCAGTTCCAGGCCCAGCTGCAGGCGGTCGGTCATGGCGGCGAGCGTGACCCGGTCCACGTCGTCGGCCGGCTCGGCCTTCGCGAGCTCGGCGAGGGTGGCCCGGTCGAGCGCGGCGCGCTCCGCGTGGCCGTCGGGGGAGTGGTCGGTCATCTGGTGGTCGTGGCCCGCGATGCCCATGCTGGTGGCGCCCAGCGGGTCGAGCTCGGCGATGCGGTCGGTGTAGGTCTCGGCGATGAGATCGATGGCGGTCGGCTGGCGTACAGTCACAGCTCCGACACTAATCCTCAGCCTTCAGGAGCGCCATGACCCGGATCTGGGCCCATCGGGGAGCCCGTCGCGACGCGCCGGAGAACACGCTGCCGGCGTTCGAGCTGGCCGTGGAGCAGGGCGCGGACGGGATCGAGTTCGACGTCCAGCTCACCGCCGACGGCACGGTCGTCGTGATCCACGACGAGAGCGTCGACCGGACCTGCGACGGCGCCGGGCCGGTGGTCGGGTTCGGCCTCGCCGACCTGCAGCGGCTGGACGCGTCCGGCGGCAGGGACGGCTTCGGGGGCGCCCGCATCCCCACCCTCGCCGAGGTGCTCGACCTGCTCGTGCCGACCGGGCTCACGCTGAACATCGAGCTGAAGAACTCCGTCGAGGAGTACCCGGGCCTGGAGGAGCAGGTGCTCGCCGAGGTCACCGGGCGCGACATCGCCGACCGCGTGGTGCTGTCCAGCTTCAACCACTATTCGCTGAAGAAGCTGCAGCACCTGGGCGCCACCAGCGAACTGGGCATGATCTACACCGACCCGCTGTACAAGCCGTGGCGCTACGCGCACAAGCTCGGGGTGGGCGCCCTGCACCCGCCGGCGCGCTACCTGTTCACCGGCGGCTACGTCCGCAAGGCGCACGCGGCGGGCCTGGCGGTGCGGCCCTGGGTGGTGAACGCGGACGCCCGGCTCGTGCGCATGTACGAGTGGGGCGTGGACGCGGTGTTCACCGACGTGCCCGGCCTCGCCCGGAGCCTGTACGACCAGGGCGAGTGGGCGCCCGCGCACTAACCTGAGCGCATGAGCAACCCATGGCAGCCGGAGCGCTGGCAGCCCGTCGACGGCTTTGAGTTCACCGACATCACCTACCACCGCGCGGTGGACGTGCCGGCGGTGCGGATCGCCTTCGACCGTCCAGAGGTGCGCAACGCGTTCCGTCCGCACACCGTGGACGAGCTGTGCGCCGCGCTCGACCACGCCCGGATGAGTTCCGACGTGGGCTGCGTCCTGCTCACCGGCAACGGCCCGTCGCAGAAGGACGGCGGCTGGGCGTTCTGCTCCGGCGGCGACCAGCGGATCCGGGGACGTTCGGGCTACCAGTACGCGGACGGCGAGACCGCCGAGACGGTCGACGCCCGGCGTGCGGCGGCCGAGGGCGGACGGCTGCACATCCTCGAGGTGCAGCGGCTGATCCGGTTCATGCCCAAGGTGGTGATCGCGCTGGTCAACGGCTGGGCCGCCGGCGGCGGGCACTCGCTGCACGTGGTCTGCGACCTCACCCTGGCCAGCGCCGAGCACGCCCGGTTCAAGCAGACCGATGCCGATGTCGGTTCGTTCGACGCGGGATTCGGCTCGGCCTACCTGGCCCGCCAGGTGGGGCAGAAGGTGGCCAGGGAGATCTTCTTCCTCGGCGAGACCTACGACGCGCAGCGCGCCTACGAGATGGGCACGGTGAA
>JBDHZJ010000305.1:0-3861 GCA_039811825.1 Propionicimonas sp. | reverse complement strand
AGGGCCGCGGAGCTGGCGGCCGTGCACCTGAACGCGCCCGGCAACCTGGGCGAGCTGTTCGAGCGGATCGCGAACGGCCACGCGGTGGAGGGCATGGAGTCGCTGGCCCCTGTGCTCGTCGACGGCCTGGAGCTCCTCGTCGACGTGCTCCCCGCGGACACCCAGGTGCTGCTGTCCGACCCGGAACGCATCCGCGCCCGCGCCCACGAGCTCGTGGTGACGAGCGAGGAGTTCCTGCGGGCGTCATGGGCGGCGGCGGCCGAGGGCGGCAGCGCGCCGATCGACCTCGGCGCGTCCGCGTACCGCAGCCTGGCCGACGTCCGTGCCCGCGCGCTGGAGCGCGGCCAGCTGTGGTGGAGCCTGTCGGCGTTCAGCGCCGGCGGGGCGCCGGAGGATGAGCCGGCCGGGGCCCCGGACACCGGCGGCGGCTCCGCCGACGTCGTCCCGGACGCGCTGCTCGATCTCCTCGGGCCCGAGCCCCCGGCGTCCGTCGCGCTGGCCGGTGACAGCATGGGCACCGGTGTGCCCGGACGGGTGGTCGAGGCGAGCGAGGCGCCGGTGTGGCGGGGCGACACCGAGGCGGCCGTGGCGGCGATCCGGGCCTCGGTGGCCGCGGGCCGGCACACCGTGGTCGTGGCCGACTCCAGCGGCCTCGCCGCGCGGATGGCCGAGATCCTCGCCGCGGCGGACATTCCCGCGGCGCGCCCGGACGACCTCGCCGAGCCGCCGCGGGCCGGCCTGGCCACCGTGGTCCGGGCGGAGCTGCGGCACGGCTTCAGCCTGCCCACGATCGGGCTCGACGTGTTCACCGCCGGCGACCTGTCCGGGCAGCGCGAGGCCGACAAGGCGTCCCGGAAGATGCCGGCCCGGCGCAAGAACCAGATCGACCCGCTCGAACTCGCCCCCGGCGACCCGGTGGTGCACGAGACGCACGGCGTGGGCCGCTACGTCGAGATGGTGCAGCGCACGGTGGCCGGCGCCACGCGGGAGTACCTGGTGCTCGACTACGCGCCGTCCAAGCGCGGCCAGCCCGGCGACCGCCTGTACGTGCCGATGGACCAGCTGCACCTGGTCACCCGCTACGTCGGCGGCGAGAGCCCCACCCTCGACAAGCTGGGCGGCGGCGACTGGGCGAAGCGGAAGGGCCGGGCCCGGCGGGCGGTCCGCGAGATCGCGGCCGAGCTGATCAAGTTGTACGCGGCGCGGCAGGCGTCGAGGGGTTTCGCGTTCAGCCCCGACGCGGTCTGGCAGGGCGAACTGGAGGACGCGTTCGCCTACGTGGAGACCCCCGACCAGCTCGCGGCGGTCACCGAGGTGAAGCACGACATGGAACAGCTCGTCCCGATGGACCGGCTGATCTGTGGCGACGTCGGCTACGGCAAGACCGAGATCGCCGTCCGGGCCGCGTTCAAGGCGGTGATGGACGGCAAGCAGGTGGCCGTGCTCGTGCCCACCACGCTGCTCGTGCAGCAGCACCACGCCACCTTCGCCGACCGCTACGCGGGCTTCCCCGTCACCGTCGCGGCACTGAGCCGGTTCTCCACCGACGTGGAGAAGAAGAAGGTGGTCGCAGGGCTGGCCGACGGTAGCGTCGACGTGGTCGTGGGCACCCACGGCCTGCTCGGCGGCGAGGTGGCGTTCAAGGACCTGGGCCTGGTCATCATCGACGAGGAGCAGCGGTTCGGCGTCGAGCACAAGGAGGCGCTGAAGAAGCTGCGCTTGAACGTGGACGTGCTGGCCATGTCCGCCACCCCGATCCCGCGGACGCTCGAGATGGCGATCACCGGCATCCGGGAGATGAGCGTGATCGCCACCCCGCCGGAGGAGCGCCACCCCGTCCTCACCTTCGCGGGGCCGTACGACACCAACCAGGTCCGGGCCGCGATCCGTCGCGAGCTGGCCCGCGAGGGCCAGGTGTTCTTCATCCACAACCGGGTGCAGAGCATCGAGAGGACGGCGAAGCAGATCGCCGAGCTGGTGCCGGAGGCCCGGGTCGCGGTGGCGCACGGCCAGATGCACGAGCGCGCGCTCGAACAGGTGATGGTCGACTTCTGGGAGCGGCGCGCCGACGTGCTGGTCTGCACCACGATCGTCGAGGCCGGCCTGGACATCTCCACCGCGAACACGCTGCTGATCGAGCGGGCCGACCTGATGGGGCTGTCCCAGTTGCACCAGCTGCGCGGACGGGTGGGTCGCGGCCGCGAGCGCGGCTACGCCTACTTCCTCTACCCGCCCGAGAAGCCGCTCACCGAGACGGCGCACGACCGGCTGGCCACGATGGCCGCGCACACCGACCTCGGCGCGGGCATGGCGATCGCGATGAAGGACCTGGAGATCCGCGGCGCCGGCAACCTGCTCGGCGGCGAGCAGTCCGGCCACATCGCCGAGGTGGGCTTCGACCTGTACATCCGGCTGGTCGGCGAGGCGGTCGCCGACTACCGCGGCGAGGACGTCGAGCCCGAGCCGGAGATGAAGATCGAGCTGCCGGTGGATGCCCACCTGCCCGGCGACTACGTCGAGTCCGAGCGGCTGCGGCTGGAGATGTACAAGCGCCTGGCCGCGGTCACCTCCGAGGCCGACATCGCGGGCGTCCGAGAGGAACTGGTCGACCGGTACGGCACGCCGCCGCCCCCGGTGGAGGCGCTGCTGGCGGTGGCGTCGTTCCGGCTGCTGGCGCGGCGCTACGGCGTGCACGAGGTCGTCGCCCAGGGCGCCATGGTCCGGTTCGCGCCCGCCGACCTGCCCGACTCGGCCCAGATGCGGCTGGGCCGGCTGTACCCGGGGGCGCAGGTGCGCAGGGCGCAGGGCCTGATCCTGGTGCCGCGCCCGACGACCCGTCCGATCGGCGGGCAGCCGGTCACGGACGCACCGCTGCTGGCCTGGGCGGCCAAGGTATTGGCCGACGTCTTCCCGCCGCCGGCCAGCGGGTAGGATCGCGGAGCGGAACCCCTGGTGCGATGAACGGACGGAACATGAGATCGGTGAAGCTCGCTGCCCTTGCCACCACGGCCGTGCTGGCTCTGGCGGGCTGTGCGACCGGGAACCCCCAGGTCGCGGCCTACGTCGACGCGAACCAGGTCAGCCAGGCCCAGGTGGACCAGGTCTCCCAGGTGCTCGCCGACACCAGCAGCGATCCCGCCGACACCGCGGGCGGGTTCAGCCCGACCGTGCTGCAGATCATCATCCAGAGCCAGGTCGCCCAGGCAGCGGCAGCGGCGAACAACATCCAGATCACCGAGGCGCAGCGCGAGCAGGCGATCGCCTCGGACGAGACGCTCACCTCGCTCTCGAAGGACCCGGCCACCGCGGACTTCATCAACGACTACGTCGAGGCCACGCTCGTGGTCAGCACCGACGCGGGCAAGCAGGCGTTCAACGACCAGTTCGCGAAGACGACGGTGACCGTGAACCCGCGGTTCGGCACCTGGGACTCCCAGCAGAACGCGCTCGTGGACGGCACCGCCGGCGGTTCGATCTCCTCGCTGGCGCCGCTCGCGCAGGGGTGAGCGAGCTCGAGCGGCTCGTGGCGGTGATGAACCGCCTCCGCTCCGGCTGCCCGTGGGACGCCGGGCAGACGCACGCCTCGCTCGTGCGCTACCTCGTCGAGGAGACCCTCGAGGTCGTGGAGGCGATCGAGGCCGGCGATGACGACCACCTCGCCGAGGAACTGGGCGACCTGCTGCTGCAGGTGGTCTTCCACGCCGAGATCGCTGCCGAGACCGGCCGGTTCGACATCGAGGACGTGGCCCGCCGGATCGCCGACAAGCTGGTGGCCCGACACCCCTACGTGTTCTCCGACGCCGAGGTGCCCGAGGACCTGGTCGGCTCGTGGGAGCGGGCCAAGGCGGCGGAGAAGGCGCG
>JBDHZJ010000304.1:0-3887 GCA_039811825.1 Propionicimonas sp. | reverse complement strand
GTCGCCACAGCCGGGTCCGGAGCATCAGCCGGCTCGGGCGCACGGGCAGGACGGAGACGTCGACCGCCACCAGCGGCCGCCGGCTCCGCGCGCCGAGCCCCCGCCTAGGAGGTCGTGAAGCCGCCATGGCACATCTCCAGTTCCTCCATCGCCAGCGCCGCGGTGCCCGCTGCGAACTGCGGGCCGGTCCAGCGCACCGGCATCGCGTCGCGCAGGTTCCACCGCTGCACCGGGCTGTGCATGCTGTCGAACAGGGTGATCGTCGCCGGGTGCCGGGGGACCGTGCCGCCCCCGCTGCCGAGCCCGTCGCCGCCGCAGGAGAGGATCCACCCCAGCAGCGCGTTGTCGTCGGTCAGGCCGCGCTTGAGCACGATGTTCGGCCAGGCGAGGCGCCCGGGCAGCTTCAGCACCGACTCGTTGTTGCCGCCCTCTGCGAACTCCTCGACCTGCAGGGTGACCGCGAGTCCCGTCACCTCGGTGAACCGGCCGATCGTCAGGGAGTCGACCTCCAGCACGAAGGCGCCGGCGAACGGCGGGTCCTTCGTCCGGGAAGCCAGTCCCTGGCTAGCCATCCTTGATCTCCTCCCATGCGCGGCGGTTCAGGTCGGCGACCATCCCGACCAGCCGGACGCGGTCGCCGTGCTCGAGGTCCAGCAGCTGGCCGAAGCCCCAGTGCAGGTGGTACGCGAGGTACGACATCTCCTCCCACAGGGCCGTCTGGTCGTAGTGGGTCTCCAGGCTGCCCAGGTACTCGGCTAGCCAGGGCTCAGTGTCCCGGGAGGAAAAGGGACGCCCTCACCGAGCGTCTCCAGCACCGACGGGTCACCGAAGTTCACGATCCGGTAGAAGTCCTGCAGGTAGTTGAAGTCGGAGGCGAACAGGCCCTCGATCGTCTTCGTGGTGATCCGGTGGACGGTGCCGAGCTCGGTGACCACCCGGGACAGCACGATGATGCTGGAGTAGCTCTCGTTCTCCTTCACCCGGGAGTCCCGCAGCGGGTCGATCTCGTCCCTGGCGCACGCCAGGCGCATCACCCCGCTGCGGTGCAGCGTCCCCTCCTCGTCGACGTAGCCCTTGGGCAACGTGAACGGGTACTCGGTCTGCAGACCCATCAGGCCCTCACCAGCCCCTCGTGGGTGATGGTGATGCTCTCCGTGGCGACCTCGTTGGCGCCCGCGTCGAAGTCGGCGCCCTTCCACTTCGACGGCCAGCCGGCCTCGAAGTTCCAGCGGGCCACCTCGGCGCCGGTGGAGTCGTAGGCGATGATCGAGCCGTTGCGGCGGGCGGCGTCGGCGTCCCCGTCGATCACCTGCTTGCGCCACTCCCACAGCGCCTTGGTGCTGTCCAGCCGGCGGTCGAGCGTGATGTCCGCCCACTTCATGGCGCCCGCCACCTTGCGGATCACCATCCGGCCCTGCTCGGTCGCCTCCTTGAACTCGATGATCTCGGTCTCGGACTCGATCCCGGCGCACTTGCGGAAGTAGCCGATGTTCACGTTGTCGACCGACAACGCGAACTTGAAGGTCGTACTCAGGTCAGGCATCGGTCAGCCTCCTCTATTCGGTGGTGGATTCGCCGGACTGCCACTGGCTGATCCGGAAGACGATGAACTCGGCGGGACGGCTCGGGCAGACCCCGATCTCGACGACGAGCTTGCCCTCGGCCACCGAGCTCGGCGGGTTGTTCGTCTCGTCGCAGATCACGAAGTACGCCTGGTCCGGGGTGGCCCCGACCAGCGCCCCCTGCATCCACAGGCCGCGCAGGAAGTACCCGACGTTGCGCTTCACGCGCTGCCACAGGTCCACGTCGTTCGGCTCGAACACCGCCCAGCGGGTGCCGCGGCGGATCGACTCCTCCATGTAGTTGAACAGCCGGCGGACGTTCACGTAGCGCCAGCTCGGGTCGGTCATGGCCAGCGTCCGCGCGCCCCAGACCCGGATCCCGAAGGTGCCGAAGTTGCGCAGGCAGTTCACGCCGATCGGGTTCAGCAGGGCCTGCTCGCCGTCGGTGAGCGGGGTCTCCAGGCCGACGACGCCGCGGATCTCCTCGTTGCCGGGCGCCTTGTGCACGCCGCGCACGGCGTCCGTCCGGGCCCAGATGCCGGCCAGGTGGCCCGACGGCGGGACGGTGAGGAAGCGCGGGGCGTTCGGCGGGCTCGGGTCGCTGCGGTTCGGCACGACCACGTTCGGGTAGTAGCTGACCGCGAACGCGGTGTCCTTGCCGAGCCGGTCGCGCCACTCGGCGGCACCGGTCGGGGTCAGGCCCGGCGGCGGGTCCAGGATCGCCATCCGCTTGCCGCTCGCGGCGGCCCAGTCGGCCAGCCCGGCCTGGAAGGCGAGGTAGGCCTCCATGTCGAGGCTGCCGTCCGGCCGGGTGGTGACGGTGACCAGGTCGGGCACGGCGACGATCGTCACGTCGTCGGCGATGGCGAGACCCTCATAGCCGGTGCGTTCGGCCTCGGAACCGGCGAGCACGGCCGGCTCGGCGGCCGCCGGGGCGTTCTGGGTGAGGGCGTACCGGCCCGCGGCGGGCGCGCGCTCGGCGAGCCCGACGCCGGACACGTTGCGGACCCGCACCCGGATCGTGGTGGCCTGGTCGTTGATGGTCTTCTCCAGCACCTTCGGCGACTTGCCGAAGTCGAGGCCGCCGACCTCCTCGACCTGGTCGCCGTTGCGGAACACGCGCAGCGAGTAGTCCGTGGCCGCCGACTCGCCCTCGGCGGGCGTCGGCGGCGGCACCACCTCGACCTCGTAGCCGGCCGTGTCGTCGGCGGTCGCCTCGACGGTGATGCTGGGCAGGTCCGGGTTGCTGGCCGCGGTCAGCTCCAGGGACGGCGGCGAGGCCACGCCTCCGCCGCTGGCACGCACGATGTAGGCCATCGTGCCGCCGTTGTCGAAGTAGCCGCGCACGGCGTAGGGGAGCATCGCCCCCGGCGCGAACCCGCCGTAGATCCGCTCGTACTGCGGCCAGCTCGTGACCAGTTGCGGCCGGACCCCGTCGGGATCGGTGGGGTCGCCCTCCGCGCCGACGTAGGTGGCCGTGAAGCCGACGAAGGCGGCGATCGCGGTGCCGACGCCCTGGATCGGCATGGAGCCGGATGGGTGTTCCTCGATGTAGATACCGGGCGTGGCGTAACTGGTCGCCATGGCTTTCCTCCTCGGTGGATTCGGTCGTCAGCTGCTGATCTGGCTGGGTAGGTCGGACAGGGAGCACTCGAACGACTCGCCCCCGTGGAACGGCGGGTACACCGTCAGGGTCGGGCTGTCGGTCGAGCAGGTGATCACCTGGATGCCGGGGTGCTCCAGGACGATCTGGCGGACCACGTCGGCCGCTCCGGGGGCGGTGGAGTCGAGGATGACGAGGTTCGGCAGGCTGTTGCGCAGGTAGTCCACGATCGTCGGCGTGGCGAGATGGACGACGTCCGCACGGCGGGCCGCGAGCACGTCGTTGATGCCGATCCCGATCAGGGCGTTGAAATCGCCCACAGCGACCTTCGTCATTTCCGGCCCCCAGGTTCGTCAGCGGTTACCGACCCTGTTCCACCATGCGCCCGGGGCGCGGTTGCCCGACAGGACAACTCGGACAGTCGAAAGGGCAAGCCGGCCGGTTCGGCGCGGGGGAGCACGCTTGGCTGCCCGGATGGACCTGTCCGGACGGGGCCGGGCCTGCCTAGCGTGTGGGGATGCGGGACTACGCCGCCCGGACGCCGGTGGCAGAGGCGCCGGCACCCGCCGGGACGAGCGCCCCGGCGCGGGCACCCCAGCGAGCCCGTCCGGTGCGCACCGCGCCGGGCCGGCACCTGGCCAGGGACGCCGCGGCCCGGGGCTCGGGCAACCGGGCGACGATGGCCGCGCTGGCGGAGTCCGGCGTGCGCGTGACCGCGCCGA
>JBDHZJ010000303.1:0-3888 GCA_039811825.1 Propionicimonas sp. | reverse complement strand
GCGGACGCCGCGTCCGTAGCAGGAGTCTGCAGGTAGACCTCGGACTGGACCAGGACGTAGGAGCGGTCGACCTTCGGTAACCCGGGCGGTTCGATCACGACCGCCCCGGCCATCCCGGCGGCGATGTGGGCGCTCATCGGCGCAGTGGAGCAGTGGTACATCCAGATGCCCGCCCTGGCCGCGGTGAACCGGTAGGTGAGGCTCTCGCCGGGCTCGATCGTCCGCATCGGGACTGAGGGGGCCAGTTCTCCGGCGTGGAAGTCGATCGAGTGGCCCATCGAGCCGTGGTTGACGAGGGTGATCACGAAGGTGTCGCCCACCCGGCCGTGAAGGGTCGGCCCGACCGGCGAGCCGTTGTAGGTCCAGCGTTTCTGCCAGACTCCGGGGGCCACTTCCAGCGGCACCTCCTGGACGGTCAGGGTGAGGCGGTGCACCCGTTCGTCGGTCAGCGGCGCCAGCTCGGGATCGACGGTGTCGGTCGGGGGCGTCGACCGGGCCTGATCACCCGCGCCGCCCATCTCATGCTCGCTCATCGGCGCGGGGGTTGCTCCGGTGGCTGGTGGTGCGCCGTCCACGACGATGTTGAGGACCATTCCCATCTGCCGGTGGCCCGCCACCGAGCAGAAGCCCTGTTCGGAGGTCCCGATCAGTCCCGCGTCGAGTTCAGCCTGCGCCCCCGGTGCGATCCGTGCGGTGCGGACGTCGCCGATCACGAGGTCATGGGTAGTGGTGTCGGCGTTGGTCAGATGGACGACCAGGTGGTCGCCACTGTCGAGGTGGATCTCGGCGGGGATGAAGCGCATGTCCTTCGCGGTGACCTCGATCCTCACCACGCGGCCCGTCGGCCGCACGGCTGCCGCGGCCGCCGGGACGCCCGCCAGCCCGGCGGCGGAGGGATCCAGCCCAACCCCTACGACCACAGCCGTGGCCATTGCAGTGAGGCCGGCGACCAACTGGCCGGCGGTGAAGATGTTCGGACGCTCCACCGGGGCAACCGGCGGGCCGGGAGCGGTCGCCTCCGCGTCCCGTCCGGCGAGCAGGTCGCGCCGCGCAGCAACGCTCGCTCGCACCCCGAGGACCATGAGCGGGAGGAAGCTTGCCGCGGCAAGGAGGGCGAGTGCCGAGCCCGTCACCCGCACCCAGCTCGGCGTCGGCAGCAGCCACAGCGCCAGCCCGCCGTTGGTCGCGATCAGCCGGAACCCGCCGGCCCGGTTGAACCAGGCCTGACCGGCCCGCACCACGCTCGGCCCTCCGCCGAGCACCGACGGAAGCAGGTAGGACAGGGCGCCGATCAGCACCTGCCCGGCGAAACCTGCGCCGAGAACGGCGGCCGGCCAGATGAAACTCTCCTCCACCGCGTCCCACTCGGACGTTGCGAGTAGCCAGCCCGCCCAGGCGAGGCCGACGACCAGCCAGGCCAGGCCGGCGGCGACCGAGGCGGGCCCGAACTCCCGCGGGGGCCTGGTGCGCGCGGGACGGACGAGGCCTCTGCCCCACACGGCGAGGCCGAGGACGTAGCCGGCCACGCCGACCGCCGAGAGCCAGCCGAGCCCGGCGAGCGCGCCCGCGTCTGCGACCAGAATCGAGCCGCCCAGGATGGGGAGGGCCTGACGGGTCCAGAGTTCCGCGGTGGCGTCCATGGGGGTGCGGAGCATGGTCGGCCAGAGGGTGAGCAGGGTCCCGGTGACGGTCAGACCCACCCAGCCGAGCACGTTGGTGAGGGCGTGGGCGGCGAGGAGGCGCCCGTGCCACGGGTCGGGCCAGCCCCACGCGAGCGTCACGCCGAACCCTGCGCCGACGACCAGCGCCGCGGCGGCCCAAAGGTAGTAGCGGACGCTGACCCGGAACCGCGCCGGCAGCGCGCGGCGGAGCATGCCGAGCAGGACGAGGCCGTGCCAGCCGACCGCGCCGGCCACGACGAGGCCTCCGGCAAGGGTGAGCGGCCACCAGGTCGTGGGCACGCCCACCAGGACCGCAACGGCGCCGGTGGTGAGCAGTCCGAGGCGCCGGTTGTGCCAGCGGGCCTGCTGCTCGGACACGGGCGTGCGCAGCAGCGTCTGGGCGAAATGGAAGCTCCAGACCAGGACGGAGTGGGTCACCGCACCGAGCAGGACCAGGTGCAACATCAGCCAGTTCGCGTCCGGCAACCACCGGTGGCCGAGGGCGACGAGCACGGCTGCACCGAGCCAGCCGAGCAGCGGCAGGTCACGCAGCTTCGACCTGCCCCGGGCGGTGGAGCGGCTCATCGGCGCACCACCAACGCGAACGCCGTGACCATGAAGCCGAGCATCGCGAGCACGGTGAGGACGCCGCCGACCTGCCACAGCACGGTCGCGCCGGTGAGCGCGCCACCGAACCGGGCGGCCAGGCCGGCCTGCAGCAGCACCAGGGGCGCCCACAGTGCAGGCCGGTACGGCAGAGGACGGCCGAGCACGGCCGGCAGGATGACGGGCGCGTGCGCCATCACCATGGAGACGCCGAAGCCGAGGAACACCCCGTGCACGACGACGTCGTAGGTCCCCGGGTCGGCCAGCAGGCCGACGGCAGCGAGTACACCGCCGGCGAGCGCAAGGTTGGCGTAGCCAGCCAGCAGCGCGCCAGCGAGGTAGCGTCGCTGGCCGGCGAGCCCGAGCTGGCGCCGCACGACGTCGTGGGCCACGAGCCAGCCGGCGACCGCCAGCAAGGACAGCCCGACCAGCCTCTCCCCGCCCGCCGGCGCGAGGAGGGCGGCGAGGATGGCCAGGGTCAGCACTGAGGCGAGGGCGAGCAGCTGCCGATCAGCCACGTCCCCCATGGTCAGAGCGGCCAGTTCGGCGCGCTCGGCCGCGATCGTGACCACCACGAACCCGGCCAGCCAGGGCAGTGCGTGGGGGACGTCGACCGTGGCGGCCACCACCGCTCCCCCGAGCGCCAGGACGGCGGAGAGCACCTGCGCCGCGACGAGCGGACGGGGCGCCCTGCGCCACAGCGCCACATAGACCGCGACGAACAGCACCCCTGCCTCGACCTGCAGAAGCTGCCCCACAAGGGCGGGCGCCGGGCTGACCAGGGCCAGCGCGCCCACCCCGTACAGGCCGGGCGCGAGGTAGGCCCAGGCCCGGCCAAGTGACTGCGCACGCTCCAGCGAGATCAGCGTGGCCAGAAAGCCGAGCACCATCACCTGTCCGTGCACATCGCCCAACCGGGACGAGGCCACCGGTGCCCAGACTCCGAGCCGCACCAGGGCCGCGTCGAGACCCGCGAGCAGGGCACTCCCGCCGAGGGCCACCAGGAGCACACGACCCCGGGCGGCCCTGCGGCGGGCCCCGCCCGCCACGGAGGGGACGGTGGCGGCGAGCGGCACGGCCGGCCTCACCTCTGGAGTGCGGCGCAGAGGGTCGGATCGGCCGTGCCGCGACTGTGGTCCGCCTCAGCGGCGGAAGGGGCGTGGGCGCCGTCGTGGGAGTGGACGTGGGGCTGGCCGCCGTCGTGGGAGTGCGGGGTGGTGTCGTGCACCTCCACCCAATCGGGGCCGTCGAGGGCGATCGCGGCGGCGGGGAACAGCCCGTTGTCCTCCTTGTCGATGTGGGCTCGCAGCGCGTCCTCGAAACGGGCCATCGCCGTCGCGTCGCCCGGCGCGAGTTCGCCCAGCAACGTGGCAAGGGTCTCGTGCTCGCCGCACAGCGTGGCGATGTGGTCGGCGTAGACCTCGTCGCGAGCCATCACTCGGAAGAGCCCGGCTTCCTCGGCGACCGTGTGTGGCCACAGCAGGTCCGATACCGCGACCCGGGCAGCGTCGAGTCGCCCCGCGCCCCCGGAGCGGACGGCGGCGCGCAGCTCACCGGTCGCGTTGATGATCTCCACGTGCTCGGACATGAAGCGTCCGATCACCTCGATCGAGTCGCATCC
>JBDHZJ010000302.1:0-3890 GCA_039811825.1 Propionicimonas sp. | reverse complement strand
CCGTCCGGGCTGCGGACGATCACGCCGGACTCCGAGCCGTGCAGCACCCGTTCGGCGTCCGCGCGCTGCAACGAGATGCAGATCCGCTTGGTCACGATGAACGCGATCACCGGGGCCACGAACACCGCGACCCGCATGAAGTAGGTGACGGCGTTCAGCGACACGTGGAACTGGGTGGCGATGATGTCGTTGCCGCCGGCGAGCCAGAACATGCCGTAGGCCGTCATGCCGGCCACGCCGAGGGCGGTGCGGACGGGCGCGTTCCGCGGCCGGTCGAGCAGGTGGTGCTCACTGGTGTCGCCGGTGATCCAGGCCTCGATGAACGGGTACAGCGCCAGCGCGGTGAACAGCAGGCCCATCAGGCCCATGAACGGGAGGAAGATGTTCCACGACCAGGTGGTGCCCCACAGGTGCCACTCCCAGTTCGGGATGATCCGGATCGCTCCCTCCACGAAGCCCATGTACCAGTCGGGCTGGGAGCCCGCGGTGACCTGGGCCGGGTTGTAGGGCCCGTAGAGCCAGACCGGGTTGATCTGCATCAGCGCGCCCATCAGGATCGTCACCGCGAACACGATGAAGAAGAAGCCGCCGGCCTTCGCCACGTAGATGGGGAAGAACGGGTAGCCCTGGATGTTGCGCTGGGTGCGGCCGGGCCCGGGCCACTGGGTGTGCTTGTGGTAGATCAGCAGGGCCATGTGGGCGCTGATCAGGCCGAGCAGCAGGCCGGGCACGAGCAGGATGTGCACCATGTAGAGCCGCGGGATGACCAGGTCGCCGGGGAACTCGCCGCCGAAGACGAAGAACTCCGCCCAGGTGCCGATCAGCGGGATCGAGCGGATCGCGCCGTCCACGAACCGCAGGCCGGTGCCCGAGAGCAGGTCGTCGGGCAGCGAGTAGCCGGCGAAGCCCTCGATCAGGCCGATCGAGAGCAGCCCGACGCCGATCAGCCAGTTCAGTTCGCGCGGCTTGCGGAAGGCGCCGGTGAAGAACACCCGCAGCATGTGCGCGGTCATGGCGGCCACGAAAAGCATGGCCGCCCAGTGGTGGATCTGCCGCACCAGCAGGCCGCCGCGGATGTCGAAGCTCAGGCTCAGCGTGGACGCGAACGCTTCCGACATCGGGACGCCCTGCATCAGTTCGTAGGTTCCGGTGTACTCGACCTCGCCCATCGACGGCTTGAACCAGATGGTCAGGAACACGCCGGTGATCAGCAGGATCACGAACGAGTACAGCGCGATCTCGCCGAGCAGGAACGACCAGTGGTCGGGGAACACCTTGCGGATGTTGCCGAGCAGCTTGGCCAGGCCGATCCGGTCGTCCACCCACTTCGCGGGCGCGGCCAGCTTGCTGGGCCCCTCGTCCTTGGGCGGGGTGCGCACCTCCATCGCGGGGGAGGAGGGGTTGATCCGTGCCGGCTTCGCCATCAGTCCTCACCCTCCACGAAGTCCTGCGACGAGTCACGTTCGAAGAAGCTCGGTCCCACCGGGACGGTGAAGCCGCTGCGGGCGACGAGGTAGCCCTCGGCGTCGGTGGTGATCGGCAGCTGGGGCAGCGACCGCGCGGCCGGTCCGAACACGACCACGCCGGAGTTGCCGAGGTCGAACGTGGACTGGTGGCACGGGCAGAGCAGGTGGTGGGTCTGCTGCTCCCACAGGCTGATCGGGCAGCCGACGTGGGTGCAGATCTTCGAGTAGCAGAGGATCCCGTCCACCTGCCAGTCCTGGCGCGAGTCGGGGATCCGGATCGAGTTCGGGTCCATCCGCACGACGATGATCGCGGCCTTCGCCTTGGCCTGTTGGTAGGCGGTGCCCTCAAGGTACTGCAGGTTCTCGGGTTCGGCGTTGACGAGCTGGCCGACCTCGATCTCGTCCGCCTTGAGCCGGCGGTAGGTGACGTCGTTGACAAGGTGGACGCCCTCGGCCCAGATCGTCGTCTCGATGGTCTTCGCCCGTTCGGCCGCGGTCGGCCACGGGCCCAGGTCGGCGAGGCTGACCACGGCGGGCAGCACCATCAGGCCCAGCGCACCGGCCATGCCCGAGCCGATCAGCTTGCGGCGGCGGATGCCCGAACCCTCGATGCCGGTCTCCAGGTCGGCGAGGACGCGTTCGCGCGCCTCCGGCGGCGACGCGGCGCCGTGCCGCTCGCCGACGATCTCCTCGTCGCTCATCAGCACCCGCGCCCACTGGATCGCCGAGACGCCGATCAGCAGTGCGGCCAGCCCGGCGGTGAGGCCGAGCAGCGTCGTCTGCATCGCGAGGTTGGCGCCGAAGATCACCAGTTGTGCGTCGCGCGGCACGGCGAAGTAGACCACCAGGAACCCGATCACGAGCACCGGGACGGCCGCCAGCATGCCGACGATCTGCCGGTAGGCGTGGTCGGCGGCCTCGGCGTCGACGTCGGTGAACCGCGGCGCCTCCTCCTCGTGGCCCGGGTCGGGCACCGGCGCGTCCTCGGTCGCACTCACCTCGTCATGCGGGTGGTGTGCCTTGTCGATGTCCGTGCTCATGCGCGCGCCCCCCTGGTCGCGATCCAGACCGCGGCGATCACGAGCGACCCGATGCCGATCACCCAGGCCCAGAAGCCTTCCGAGACCGGGCCGAGGCCGCCGAGGGTGAGGCCGGCGGACGGGGTCGCGTTGACCTGCTCGACGTAGGCGATCATCGACTTCACGTCCTCGTCGGGGATGGCCCCCGCGGCGAACACGGGCATCTGGCCGGGACCGGTGCGCAGGGCCTCCCAGATCTGGGCCGGATCGGTGTTCTCGATGCTCGGCGCGACGTACCCGTTGGGCAGGGCGCCACCCGCTCCCTTGAAGTTGTGGCACGCCGAGCAGTTGGTGCGGAACAGATCACCGCCGCGGGCCACGTCCTCCGCGGACAGGCCGTCCGGGCTGTACTGGTCCTCCGTGGGGACGGCCGGTCCGGTGCCGAGGCTGCCGACGTAGGTGGCGAGGGCGTCGATCTCGTCATCGGTGAACGTGTTCTTCTTGCCCTGGGCCTGCGTGTACGGGTTGGCCATCGGCATCCGGCCGGTGCGCACCTGGAAGTCGACGGCCGCGGCACCGACGTCGGTCAGCGCGGGGGCTCCCTGCTGGGCGAGGCCCTCGGCGTTCAGCCCGTGGCACGATGCGCAGTTCACCGCGAACAGGTCCTTGCCCTGCGCGATGAGTTGTGCGTCGGCGGCGCCCTCGGCCGAGGAACTGGTCGCCGGTGCGAGCGCGGCGTACACCGCGCCGACCAGGAACAGGCTCAGCACGAGCAGCAGGGGCCGGGCCGCCCGGTGGCGGCGCAGCGACTGCCGCGGTCGAGGAGCGGAGGCCGGGAATCTCATCAGGTGTTCTCCTCGGAGTCTCAGCGCACCAGGTACAGCACGCCGAAGAGCACGACCCAGATCGCGTCCACGAAATGCCAGTAGTAGGAAGTGACGATCGCATGCACGGCCTGCTCGTGGGTGAAGCGGCGGGAAACGTACGTGCGGCCCAACATAAGCAGAAATGCCACCAGGCCGCCGATGACGTGCAGCCCGTGGAAGCCCGTGGCGAGGAAGAACGCCGAAGTGTAGGCATTCACCGAGATCACGAAACCCTCGCTGACCAGGTTCGCGTACTCGTACGCCTGGCCGCCGATGAAGACCGCGCCCATCACGAACGTGAGCGTGTACCACTCCCGCAGGCCCCAGCCGCCGACCTTCGCCAGCGACCCGCTGCGCCGCACCTGGCCCTTCTCGGCGGCGTGCACACCGAGCTGGCAGGTCACCGACGACAGCAGCAGGATCGTGGTGTTGATCGTGGCGAACCACGGGAAACTGATCCCGAACCAGTCGTTGAGTAGGTGACTTGATCCCCACTCCCACATCGAGGTGGTGCCGGCCTCGGCCGCGGCGGCGTTGGT
>JBDHZJ010000301.1:0-3903 GCA_039811825.1 Propionicimonas sp. | reverse complement strand
TGGGTGTCCGAGAGAGGACTTGAACCTCCACGCCCTAAAACGGGCACTAGCACCTCAAGCTAGCGCGTCTACCAATTCCGCCACCCGGACAGGGTGTGTCCGGGGATCGCCCGGACAGCCAGAGCACTATACCCAATCGGTGCGCCGGTTGGCGAAACGACGGACGGGCCTGCGGCCCGGCGGTGGCAGGATGGCAATCGTGAACACCGTCCCCCCCGCGACCGAGGAGGTCGTGAGCCTCTGCAGCGACCTGATCCGCTTCGACACCTCCAACTTCGGGCCCGACGGCTCGAAGGGGGAGCGGGAGGCGACCGAGTACGTCGCCGGTCTGCTCGACGAGGTGGGGATCGCCAGCACGGTGCTCGAGTCGGAGCCGCGGCGTACCTCCCTGGTCGCCGAGTGGGCGCCGGAGGGCTGCGACACCTCGCTGCCACCGCTGCTGATCCACGGGCACACCGACGTGGTGCCCGCGGTCGCCTCCGACTGGCAGGTGGACCCGTTCGCCGGCGAGCTGATCGACGACTACGTGTGGGGCCGCGGTGCGGTCGACATGAAGGACTTCGACGCGATCGTGCTGGCGGTGGTGCGCGAGCGGATGCGCACCGGGCGCGCACCGCGGCGTCCGGTCAGGCTGGTGTTCACCGCGGACGAGGAGGCGGGGGGCCCGAAGGGGTCGGGCTGGCTCGCGGCCAACCACCCCGACCTGCTCGCCGACTGCACCGAGGCGATCGGCGAGGTGGGCGGCTTCTCGCTCACCGTGAACGACCGGCGCCTCTACCTCGTGCAGACCGCGGAGAAGGGCATCGCCTGGCTGAAACTGATCGCCGACGGCACCGCGGGGCACGGATCCATGCGCAACGCCGACAACGCGGTCACCCATCTCGCCGAGGCGGTCAGCCGGGTCGGCACCTACGCCTGGCCGCCCCGGATCCGTCCGGCCCAGCAGCAGTTCCTGGACGCGATCGAGGACGCCCTCGGCGTCCAGATCAGCGCGAACGACGCCGAGCAGACCCTCGCCCGGCTCGGCACCATCGCCCGGATGGTCGGCGCCACCATGTCGAACACGGCCAACCCGTCGATGCTCGGCGGCGGCTACAAGGTGAACGTCATCCCCGGCCAGGCGACCGCCGGCGTCGACGGGCGGTTCATCCCCGGCTTCGAGGAGGAGTTCTACGCCACGATCACCGAACTGATCGGCGAGCACGTGCGCTACGAGGTGGTCACCGGCGACGTGGCGGTCGAGACCAGCTTCGACGGCGACCTCGTCACGGCGATGACCGCGAGCCTGCAGGCGGCCGACCCGGGTTCACTGGCCGTGCCGTTCATGATGAGTGCGGGTACCGATGCGAAGGCGTGGTCCAAGCTCGGCATCCGCTGCTTCGGCTTCGCCCCGCTGCGGTTGCCGCCCGAACTCGACTTCGTCGCGCTCTTCCACGGCGTGGACGAGCGGGTGCCGGTCTCCTCCCTGCAGTTCGGCTGCCAGGTGCTCGACGACTTCCTCGACCGGGCCTGACGTGCCCGACCGCGCCCGGGCCACCTCCTTCGGCGCGGACGTCGCCGCCTACGAGCAGGGCCGTCCGGAGTACGTGGACGGGCACGTCGCCTGGCTGCTGGAGGGCGTGACGGGTCGCGTCCGAATCCGTCGCGCAGGCGCCCGGCTTCGGGCCTTTCGAGCGGCGTCAGTGGCACCGGATCCGCTGGATGACGCCCGACGAGCTGCTGCCGATGGTCACCTCGCGCAGCCACTACCTGCTGGCCACTCCGGCCGAGCAGGCGCGGATCGTCGCCGGCGTGCGCGAGTTGCTCGCCACCCACTTGCACAGCGCGGGACGGGAGCGGTTCGCGTACCCGCTGCACTCCACCTGCTACCGGGCGGACGTCCCGGGCCGGTGACGGCCGCGGGTCGAATTGCACTGTGGATCGCGCCCCGTTGGCGGCGGGCCGGACGCCGGAGGCATCCACCGTGCAGATCCGCTCGCCGCGGGCTCAGGACGGACGCTCGCCGCGGGCGGCCTGCGCCACGGACCTCGCGATCCGGGCCGCCTTCGTCTCCTCGCGCTTCGCCAGCGCGATCGATGCCAGCACCTGTTTCCTCACCGAGGGCGGGTAGGCGTCCCAAGTGACGCGGGCCCCCGGGTCGGCGTCCAGCGCCTCGGCGAGCGCCGGCGGCTCCTGCAGGGCCTCGACCGAGTCGTACACCGTCCACATGCCGTTCGCCTTCGCCCGCTCGACCTCGGCGATCCCGGCCGGCTGCAGGCGCCCCTCGCGTTCGAGGTCGGCCACCCGGGCCTTGTTCGAGGCGGCCCACGGGCTGTTCGCGCGGCGCGGCGCCCACCACTGCAGGGCCCGCGCCTCGTCGAGCGTCTTCACCTGGCCGTCGATCCAGCCCCAGCACAGGGCCTCCCGCACCATCTCCTCGTACGGCAGCGGCGTGCGCCCCGATGACGAGCGCCAGGCTACGACCCAGACCCCTTCGGGCCGCTGGTGGTTCGCGGCGAGCCAGTCGTGCCAGTCGGCGATCGAAGCCGGCTGGAACCGTTCGGCGTCCGTTGTGCCCATGTCAGCTCGGGGTCAGCGTCGGTTCGTAGCCCTCGCGCATCACGTTCGGGCCGCCGGAGATGTCGTCGAGGGCGGCGGTGATCTCCACCGGCAACTCGAGCTCCTCCGTGGCGAGGTAGGGCTCCAGCTGGGCCGCCGTCCGCGCACCGAGCAGGGGAGCGGTCACCCCGGGGGCGTCGCGGACCCACATCAGCGCCACCTGGCCGGGGGCGAGGTCGAGGCCGTCCGCCGCGGTCGCCACGGCGTCCACGACCGCGCGGGAGCGGGCCTCCAGGTACGGCTCCACGAACCACGCGAAGTGGTCCGACGCGCCCCGCGAGCCCCGCGGGCGCCCCGTCCGGTACTTGCCGGTGAGCACGCCGCGACCCAGCGGCGACCACGGGAACAGGCCCATGCCGAACGCCCGGGCGGCGGGGACCACCTCCACCTCGGCGCGGCGGGCCAGCAGGGAGTACTCCACCTGCGCGGACGTGATCGGGGTGCGGCCGGGGAACGCGGCCTGCCAGGTGGCGGCCTGCGCGGTCTGCCAGCCGACGAAGTTGCACACGCCGGCGTAGCGGACGTCACCGGCGCCGACGGCGGTGTCGATGGCCGCCAGCGACTCCTCCAGGGGCGCCTGGCCCCAGGCGTGCAACTGCCACAGGTCGACGTACTCGGTGCCGAGGCGGCGCAGCGAGCTGCGCAGGTCGGAGAGCAGGGTGGCGCGGGAGGTGTCCACGACGCGCTGGCCGTCCCGGATGCCGAAGCCGGCCTTGGTGGCGAGCACCAGGTCGTCGCGGTGCACGTCGCCCGCGCGCAGCATCCGCCCGAGCATCCGCTCGGCGTCTCCGGCCGCGTAGGCGGCCGCCGTGTCGACCAGCGAGCCGCCCGCGGCGACGAAGGCCCGCAGCAGCGGGCGTGCGTCCTCGAGCCGGGTCTCCCGGCCCCAGGTCAGCGTGCCCAGGCCGAGCCGGGACACGGCCAGCCCGCTGCTGCCCACCGCCCTGCGCTGCATGACGAAGCAGCCTACGGCTGCAGGACGCCGCTCACCAGCAGGCCCGCCACGAGGGCGGCCAGCGCCAGCCGGTACCAGACGAAGATCGAGAAGGTGTGCTTGCTGACGTACTTCAGCAGCCAGTGGATCACGGCCAGCCCGACGCCGAACGCGATCACGGTTGCGACGATCACCGGACCCCAGCTGACCTCGGTGCCCGGGATGTCCTTCAGCTTGTACAGGCCGGAGATGAACACGGCCGGGATCGCCAGCAGGAACGCGTAGCGGGTCGCCGCCTCGCGCTTGTAGCCGAGGAACAACCCGCCGGCGATCGTCGCACCCGAGCGGGAGACGCCGGGAATCAGGGCCAG
>JBDHZJ010000300.1:0-3938 GCA_039811825.1 Propionicimonas sp. | reverse complement strand
TGCGAAACGGCCGCCTGCGACGGACGGCCGTGGGTTGGTGGAATCAGGGGTGGGCCGTCGTTACGGCCGCCACCAGCAGGTTCCCGAATGCACGGCGACAATCTACCACCGTCACTCGAGGCGGCCACCGCGCGCGGCGACGCGGGCGGCGAGTTCGTCGAGCACCTCGGGGGCGGTGGTGTTGCAGGCCAGGTCGTGGTCCTGCTTGCCGGTGCCGTGGTAGTCCGACGAACCCGTCACGAGCAGGCCTAGCCCGGACGCCACGACGCGCAGTTCGGCGCGGGTCGCCGCGTCGTGGTCCTGGTGGTCCACCTCGAGCCCGTCGAGGCGTCCGGACGCCGCCAGCCGGGCCAGCAGCTCCCAAGGCAGCTGGTCGCGGCTCACCCGTCCCCAGGGGTGCGCGATCACAGTGGCTCCCCCGGCGGCACGGACCAGGTCGAGACCGAGCTCCAGCGGCGTCGCGTAGCGCTTCACGAACATCGGCCCGCCGTCGGCGAGGTAGCTGTCGAAAGCCTCCCTGCGATCACTCACATAGCCCTTGGCGATCATCGCGTCCGCCAGATGCGGACGGCCCACCGAGGGGCTGTCCCCGACGACGTCGGCCAGCACGTCCTCGATCGGCATCCCGGCGTCGGCCAGCCGCTGCAGCATCGCGGGGATCCGGCCCGTCCGCCCTTCGCGGATCCGGGCCAGCTCATCGCCCAGCGGGCCGTCATCGACCCGGCAGCCGTACCCGAGCAGGTGCACCGAAGCCCCCTCGTGCTCCGCCGAGATCTCGATCCCCCGCAGCACGCGGACGCCGAATCTCCGCCCGGCCGCGCCCGCCGTGTCCAGGCCGTCGAACGTGTCGTGGTCGCACAGCGCGATCACGTCCACGTGGTCCGCCGCCGCAGCCGCGACGAGCTCCGCGGGAGTGTCCGTCCCGTCCGAGATCGAGCTGTGCGTGTGCAGGTCGATGCGCATGCCGCCCATCCTGCCAATCACCCGCAGCCCGCGAGGCGCAGGCGCTCCGCGCCGTCCCGGTCGAGCTGCACGACCACCCGTCCCGGAGTGCCGTGGAGGTACTCGAAGGCCGCGTTGTAGGCGGCCACCCAGGTCCCCGCGGCCCACGCGACCTCGACCTCCTCCGGGCTGAACGGACGCAACTCCTGGTACCGCTCGAGAAGAGCTCGGGTCCGCGGGACGTCCGCGATCGCGCCGGCGCCCGGGAGCTCGACGTGGTTGGCTGCGAGGATTCCGGCCAGGACGCACTCGGGGCGTCCCGCGAGGGAGTCCCAGTCGTGCACGATCGGCCCCTCCGCCCAGCGCACGTTGAGCCCGTTGAGGTCGCAGTGCCCCACCACGGACGGCGACGTCGCGGCGAGCAGCCGCTCCTGCGCGGCCGCAGCCACCCGACGCAGGCGCGCCGGCACCACCGGGGACTCCGGATCCCACCGCTGCGACGCGGCCGGTGGCCACACCCTGCCCGGGTCGTCGTGGTCGTACCAGGCCCACGGCGGCGGAGGCGCGAACCGCGACGGCTCCAGGCCGTCGAGCGCCCTGACCAGCCGACACCCCAGCTCGGCGTAGGCCGCGATCGCGTCGCCGGGCGGCTGGACGGTGCCCTCCGGCCGCCACGCCTCCGCCGTCACCCAGGTACTCGGCGCGAGCCGGTCGGGTCCGGCGAGCAGTTCCGGTGCGTCGATGCCGGCCGCGATGGCCCTCCGGTGCGCCTCCGCGCAGGCGAGCACCCGATCCGACGCCGTGCGGGCCTTCACGGCGACCCGGCGGCGGTCGGCGAGCAGCACGCCGGACACCGCGGACATCGAATCGGCGCGGAAGAACACCTCCTCCGGGCTGGAGCCCAGTGCACGCTCGCACCAGTCCTGCAGGTCAGCGTCCACCCCTGCAGCCTAGGCGAGCATCGAGCGCACCTGGGCCAGCCCCACGTTCATCCGGGCCACGTCGGCCGGGCCGTCGGCGAGTTGGTGGATGGTCTCGATCCGGTGCGCGCAGGCGGGTTGGGACGCGAGCCATGCCTCGATCAGCGCCTCCGGCGCCGCCGCGGGATCGGCCCCGGCGAGCACCTCGGCGGTCAGTTCGGCGTGGGCGGCGAGCAACTCGTCCCGCAGTGCAGCGCGGGCCATCGCGTCCCAGCGCACCTGGCGGGACAGGCCGTCCACGCCGGCGATCAGTTCGTCGATCCCCACCGCCTCAGCGAGCCGGTAGTGCACCTCGGCCACCTGCAACGGGTCGAGTCCGAGCCGCCCGGCCACCTCCACGACGCTGAGCAGGGTGTGCGCCTGGCTCGCCGAGGCCATCGTGGCCGCGAGCTCCCCGGGCACGCCGGCCTCCTCCCAGCGCCGCTGGTAGGCCCGGGCCGCGTCCGCCTGCTCACCGGTGAGCAGCCGGGCGAGTTCCGGACGCAGGGCCGCGATCTGCGGGCCGTACGCTGCGACGGTCGCCGTCACGTCGAGCGGGCCCCGCTGGTGGTGCAGCAGCCAGCGGGTGGCGCGTTCGACCATCCGGCGCAGCGTCACGCGCAGCGCCGTGGCGTCGGCCGCGCCGATGTCCGCGTTGCGGCGCAGGCGCACCTCGTCGAGCCCCACCGCGAAGATCGCCCGCGACGCCAGCTGGGCGCGGATGATATCGGCGATCCCCGCGCCGGTCTCGGTCGAGAGCCGGTGGTAGGCGGTGATGCCCTGGCTGTTCACGAACCGGTTCACCGCCACCGTCGCGATGATCTCCCTGGCCAGCCTGTGCTCGGGCATCCGGTCGCTGTACCGATCCCGCAACGGCTCCGGGAAGTACTGCACGAGCCGGTCGGCCAGGTACGGGTCGTCCGGCAGGTCGGACGCCAGCACCCACCGGTCGAGCGCGATCTTCGTGTACGACAGCAGCACGGCCAGTTCCGGCCGGGTGAGCCCGTCGCTGGCGGCGATCCGGGACGCCATCTCCGCGCCGGTCGGCAACGCCTCGATCGCGCGGTCGAGCAGGCCGTCGGCCTCCAGGGTGAGCATCCACTCCTCGTGCTGCCCGGCGAGCACGGTGCGCCGGTACATCGCGTTGGCCAGGGCCAGGTTCTGGTCGAAGTTGTGCGCCAGCACCAGCCGGGCGACCTCGTCGGTCATGGACGCGAGCAGGTCGTCGCGCGCCTCGGGTTCGAGCCGCCCGGACACCACCTCTGGGGCCAGCAGGATCTTGATGTTCACCTCGTGGTCGGAGGTGTCGACGCCCGCGGAGTTGTCGATGAAGTCGGTGTTCATCCGTCCGCCGGCCTGGGCGTACTCCACGCGTCCGCGCTGGGTGAAGCCGAGGTTGCCGCCCTCGGCCACGCACCGCGCGCGCACCTGGCCACCGTCCACGCGCACCGCGTCGTTCGCCTTGTCGCCGGCCTCGGCGTGGGATTCGGTCGACGCCTTCACGAACGTGCCCACCCCGCCGTTGAACAGCAGGTCGACCGGCGCCCGCAGGATCGCGCTGACCAGTTCGGCCGGCGTGAGCCGGACGGTGCCGGCGGGCAGCCCGAGCACGGCACGAACGGCCTCGCTGACCGGCACTGACTTCGCGTCCCGCCGGTGCACCCCGCCGCCGGCCGAGACCAGTGCCGGGTCGTAGTCGGCCCAGGTCGAGCCCGGCATCTCGAACAGCCGCCGGCGCTCGGCGAAGGATGTCGCCGGGTCCGGGTCGGGGTCGAGGAACACGTGCTGGTGGTTGAAGGCGGCGACCAGCCGCATCCGGTCGGACAGCAGCATGCCGTTGCCGAACACGTCCCCGGCCATGTCGCCGATGCCGACGCAGGTGAACTCGTCGGTGGCGGGGTCGACGCCGAGCTCGGAGAAGTGCCGCTTCACCGACTCCCAGGCGCCGCGCGCGGTGATGCCCATCGCCTTGTGGTCGTAGCCGCTCGACCCGCCGGACGCGAAGGCGTCGCCCAGCCAGTATCCGCGGCCCACCGA